>DLVP01000169.1:0-2705 GCA_003445125.1 Oscillospiraceae bacterium
TGTGTTCTTTGACAGGCTGAGCCGCCCGCACTTTACAAGTGCGGGCGGCTGTGTTATACTGGAAGAAAAAGGGGGACAGCGCATGGAAGAAACCGCATGGTTTCGCGGCGATGACCGCGAATTTCTGGTGATGCACAACCTTTACGAGGCGGCAGTGAAACAGCTGACGCTGAAGTTTGAAATTCTCAACAGCGAATTTCGCGTGCTGTACGCACAAAACCCGATCCACCACATTGAAAGCCGTGTCAAATCTTTTGCGGGAATTGAAGCCAAGCTGAAAAAGAAGGGGCTTCCGGTGAACATCGCCTCCGCCAAGGAAAACGTCAACGACATTGCGGGCGTGCGCGTGGTGTGCCACTACATCGACGACGTGTACCGCGTGGCGGAAATGCTGGAACGGCAAAAGGACATCGAGATCGTCCGACGGCAGGACTACATCAAGACACCCAACTATAACGGCTACCGCTCGCTTCATCTGGACATCCGCGTGCCGGTGTATTTTTCCGACCGCACGGAATTTGTGCTGGCGGAAATTCAGATCCGCACCGTGGCGATGGATTTCTGGGCAAGTCTGGAGCATGATATCCGTTACAAGGCGGACAAGTCCAAGCTCCCGCCGGGAATCAACGAGGAAATGTTCAAGTGTGCCGACAAAATCGCCGAAATCGACCGTCAGATGCAGGATATGTACCAACGCATCAAGGCATCCGAAAACGAAGAATAGAAAATATGCGCGCCCGCTTTCGCGGGCGCGCATTTCGTTTCCCGGGGCAAAAAAGCGGCGGCGTCCCATCATGGGACGCCGCCGTAGGCTTTGGGGCGCTTACAGCGCCGCCTTTTTGTACCGTTCCTTCAAAATCGCTTTGCACAGCGGAATCGCCAGCACCACCGACGCGCAAATCCACGCGCCGGGGTCGCCGAAGCACACCGCCGCAAATGCCGCGGAAGAAGCCGTGCAGTCCACGGGCGCACCGTTGACCCACGCGGGAAGCCACGTACACAGCACCACCCGCGCTACCAGCTCCGCCACGCCCGCACCGAGCACATAACCGGGGAAAAACACGCCCTGCACGGCGCTGCGCACCACGATCAGAAAACCGAGCACCGGGTAAAAGGCGAAATCCATGTACAGGAAAATATTCCCGTAACGAATCGTTTCCGAGGAAATTTTGTCCGCGCTCATGAAAATATACTGGTATGCGCCGCCGATCGTCATGAGCAGTCCGATGCCGACGCACAGCACCGTTGCCGCCAGCATCAGTCCCAGTGTCTGCACCGTGCCGCGGCGAATACGGTCGTAGGCACTTTTGCCGTAGTTTTGCGCGTTATAGCCAAGAATTGCCGAGCCGAGTCCGTTATACACCGACATCAGAAAATTGAACAGTTTGCTTGCCGCGCCGTAGCCGTTCTGCGCCGGGGTGGAGGCGACCATCGCGCCGCTTTCGGTGAGGTCGAATTTCACCACCGCGCCCTGCATGACGATGATTCCGATCGCCAGCACCGAAAATTGCAGTCCCAGCGGCAGCCCCTGCCGCAGATGCTCCCACAGTGCCGCCGCGTGGGGCTTGAGATCCTGCATTTTCAGGCGAAGCTGCGGATACTTGAAGAAGGTGTACGCCGTGCAGGCGATAAAGCTGATGAGCTGGGCAATCACCGTTGCCGCCGCCGCGCCGATCGGTCCCATTTTCAGCACAGACAGGAAGAACAGGTCGAGTCCCACGTTCAGTACCGTGGAAAACACCAGAAAGAACAGCGGGGTGACGGAATCGCCGTAGGCACGCAGGATTCCGCACACGAAGTTATAGCCCATCTGTGCGAAAATTCCGAGGAAAATCACAAAGCAATAGTCATATGCCGCGCGGTAGACCTCGCCGCTTTCGGGCGTGAGGTGCATCGTGCCAAGCAACCACGGGAGCAGGAGAATTGACACCGCCGTCAACAGCACGGAGAGCACAAACGAAAGGAAAAACTGCGAAGCAAACGAGCGGCGCACGCCCGCCGCGTCGCCTTTTCCCACGGCTTCGCCCGTGACGACCGAAAAGCCCGCCGTACAGCCGAACGCAAATTGCAGGAAAATGAAGGTCAGGGGGAAGGTGTCGTTGACGCCCGCCACCTGCGCCGAGGTCAGCACCTGTCCGCAGATGATCGCGTCGGTCAGCACATAAATCTGCTGCAGAAGATACGACAAAATAATCGGCAGAGCATAGCGCAGAATCTTTTTCCACGGCGTTCCCTGTGTCAGATCCATCGGGCTTGAAAGCCGCACCAGCAGTCCTTTTTTCATATCCGTTCCTCCTCGCGTTCGTCATTTTTCCGCATTTCGCCCATATTTTAGCACACCGCTTTTTCTTTGTCAATCTGCCTATTTATGTTTTGGTTTTTTGGGCAAAAACGGCGCGCTTTTCGTCCGAAAAACTGTGCCGTTTTCCGTGCGGGTCGAATTTTAAGACGCGGGCGCGGGGGACGCGGAAACGGCACGACTTGTGAGGTTTCAAGGCGGGGACAGCGCGATCTGCGGGGTATGGGGCGGGGTCGGCACGTTTTGCGGGGCGGCGTGACCTCCGAAGGCGGGGAGGGCGGCGAGGCTTGTGAAGGCGAGAACGGCACAATTTTCAAAGTCTGAGACGGAGACAGCGTGATTTGCGGGGAATGGGGCGGGGTCGGTGTGCTTGTATGGGAGCAAGGGCGGCGTGACCTCCGAAGGC
>DLVP01000169.1:2763-5982 GCA_003445125.1 Oscillospiraceae bacterium
AGCGGCTTTGGCGGTTCGGGGCAGAAGCGGCGCGTCCGAGGAGCATGGACGGAATCGGCGCGTCCGTCGAGTGCAACAACGCCCCGCGTGTCGATAACACGCGGGGCGTTGTTGTTGTGATTTTTCTCATTTTGACCAGAATTTCCGATCCAGGCTGCGGTATTGAATTGCCTGCATCAGGTGCGCGGCTTCGATGACCTCGCTTCCGTTCATGTCCGCAATGGTGCGCGACACCTTGAGCAATTTGTCATGCGCACGCGCCGACAGTCCCAGTTTATCAAACGACGCTTTCATCAGCGCGTTCGCCTTGTCCGACAGCGGGCAGAGCGTCTGCATGAGCGACGGCGGAATATGGGCGTTGCAGTCAATACGATATTTTTCCAGCCGTTCGGCGGAAAATTCCCGTGCGCGGGCAACCTCGCGCCGCATTTCGGCGGAGGATTCTCCCGCTTTACGGGAGGAAATCTCCTCGTATTCGATCGGAAGTACTTCAATATGTAAATCAATACGATCCAGCAGCGGTCCCGAAATGCGGGAAAGATACTTCTGCACCGCCGTGGGGGTGCAGGTACAGGGGCGTTTGCCGCTTCCGTAGTACCCGCAGGGGCAGGGGTTCATCGCCGCGACCAGCATCGTGCGGCACGGATAGGTCACCGTGGAATTGACTCGCGCGATTGTCACGCAGCCGTCCTCCAACGGCTGCCGCAGAATCTCCATCGCCGCGCGGGAAAACTCGGGAAGCTCGTCCAGAAACAGCACCCCGTTATGCGCCAGCGAAATTTCTCCCGGTTTCGGGTTGGAACCGCCGCCGGAAAGTCCCGCGGCGGAAATGGTATGGTGCGGCGCACGGAAAGGACGCGTCACCACAAAGGGATGTTTGGCGTTGAGTTCGCCCGCTACCGAATGAATTTTGGTGCACTCGATTGCTTCCTCAAAGCTCGGCGGCGGCAGAATGGACGGCAGGCGCTTGGCAAGCATACTTTTTCCGGAGCCGGGCGCGCCGATCATCAGCAGATTATGCCCGCCCGCGGCGGCAATTTTCATCGCATACTTTGCCGAATCCTGCCCTTTTACGTCGGCAAAATCCAGCAGCTCCTGCTCCCGCTGCACGGCGGAAAAATCGGTTTTCGGCGTCGGCGTAAGCAATTCCTTGCCCTCCAGATGATGCAGAATCTGCTGCACATTCTCCGCGCCGTACACCTCGATTCCGTCAATCAGCGACGCCTCCGCCGCGTTTTCGCGCGGGACAAAAATCGCCCGAAAGCCGTCGGCACGCGCCTGAATTACCATCGGAAGCACACCCTGCACGGGGCGGATGTCGCCCGAAAGCGACAGCTCCCCGACAAAGCAGTACGGATCGGTATCGGCTTGAAACTGTCCCGTAGACAGGAGCATTGCCAAAAAAATGGGAAGGTCATACACGGGGCCGCTCTTTTTCAGGTGCGCGGGGGCAAGGTTGATCGTCACCTTGGCAGCGGGGAAGCGAAAGCCGTTGTTGTGCATGGCGTGGCGCACACGGTCACGGGATTCTTTGACGGCGGTATCGGGCAGACCCACGATATCGAACGAGGGCATACTCTGCATACAGTCCACTTCCACGGAAACCGCAAAGCAGTCAATGCCGCAAAGTCCCATGCTGGAAAGGTGCGCGTACATGAACATTCCCCGTTTCAGAATCTCTTTTTGATGTCCTCCGCCATGCGGTCACGCAGGGCGTTCGCCGCCGCGGCGTCGTCGCCCTTGGCGGAATAGTAAATCTTGATTTTCGGCTCGGTACCCGACGGACGCACGATCACGCTCGCGTTGTGCTCCAAATAGAAGCACAGCACATCAGACTTCGGCAGCTGCACGGGCGTTTTCTCGCCGGTGCGCAGGTCGATGCTTGTGCGGTTGAGAATATCGGTGAAGGTGAGCACCTTCAGTCCCGCAATCTCGGTGGGGGCATTTTCGCGCAAATCCTTCATAATCTGCGCCATTTTTTCCATGCCGCTGGCGCCTTCGTATACCATATTGTCCTGCGAATTGAGATAGTGTCCGTGCTTTTTGCAAAGTTCTTCCAGCGCTTCGCACAAGTTCTTGCCCTGCGCTTTATAATAAGCAGTCATCTCGCAGATGAGCATCGACGCATTGACGGCGTCCTTGTCGCGGACGTAAGTGCCGGAGAGGTAGCCGTAGCTTTCCTCAAAGCCGAAGATATAGCGGTTTTCCTCGCCGCGTTTCTCCAGCAGAAGAATCTGCTCGCCGATGAATTTGAAGCCGGTCAGCACATCGATCAGCGTAATGCCGTATTCCTCGCAGATCGGCTTGATCTGATCGGTGGTCACGATGGTTTTCACAGCCACGGGATCCTTCGGCATCGTGCCGTTTTTGATGCGGCATTTGGCAATATAATCCAACAGCAGGGCGCCGACCTGGTTGCCCGTGAGCAGGCGGAACGTGCCGTGATCGTTGACAGCAATGCCTACACGGTCGCAGTCCGGATCGGTCGCCAGCAGCAAATCGCCGCCGACTTTGTCCGCCAATTCCAGTCCCTTGGCAAGCGCTTCGCGGATTTCGGGGTTCGGATACGGGCAGGTGCAAAACGTGCCGTCGGGCTTTTCCTGCTCCGCCACAACATCCACGGTTTTCACGCCGATGCGCTTCATAATTTCGCGCACGGGGCGGTTGCCGGTGCCGTTGAGCGGCGTATACACGATATGCAGATCGCTCTTTTCGACCAGTCCCGGATTGATCTGCTCTTTAAGCACCGCTTGATAATAGCTTTCGATCAGCTCCTGCTCGATATAGCAGACCTCGCCCGTCTTGAGGGCTTCGGTGAAATCCTTGCGGCGGATATCGTTGAAAATATCGACTTTATTGATCAGCGACAGCACATACTCGCTCATTTGCAGGTTCATCTGGCAGCCGTCGGGACCGTATGCCTTATACCCGTTATATTGGGACGGGTTATGGCTGGCGGTAATCATGATTCCCGCGTCGCAGTGCAGCGCGCGCACCGCATAAGACAGCATCGGCGTGGGCATCAGCTCACGGTAGATATGCGCTTGGATACCGTTGCCTGCCAGCACTTCGGCGCAGACCTTTGCAAATTCGTCGGATTTAATGCGCGAATCGTAGGAAATCGCCACAGAGCAGGGCTTTTTGAGCGTGTTGAGGTAGTCCGCAAGTCCCTGCGTGGCGCGGGCAACGGTGTGAATGTTCATGCGGTTGGTGCCGGCA
>DLVP01000169.1:6066-6425 GCA_003445125.1 Oscillospiraceae bacterium
TCGTTTTCGTCGTTCTTCACGGCGGCAAGCTCCGCCTTCAGCGAATCGTCGGCTTTCTGAAGCCACAGCGTGTACTTTTCAAAAATGGCATTGTTCATTTCATCAACCCCTAACAAATAAATACAGATATTATTATACTGCAAAAAAGCAATAAATGCAATGACCTTTCAGAAAAAATCCGCAAAGCGGCGGCGCAAAACAGCTTTGTTTTGCGCCGCCGCCCACCGTTTTCGGGTTCGGCTGTGAAGATACGGTTCGGTGTTTGTTTTCTGCGGCGATTTGTCAGAAAAATCACAATTTCAGATCACCGAACTTTTATCGGAAAAGGGGAAGAGGGCAGCGCCGTTCGGCGCTGCCCC
>DLVP01000169.1:6442-8307 GCA_003445125.1 Oscillospiraceae bacterium
ATTTCGATTATTTTTCGGGAGAAAACACAATCGTATAAGTGCCGGAAGAGGTGGAGTTTCCCGCGAGAACATCCCAAGCATCTTCCTTTTCTATCGCATCCCACTGTTCCTCGGTGCCTTTGAACGTAATTGTCGCGAGGTTCTCACAACACTTGAAAGCCAAGTCACCGATGCTTGTCACGCTATTCGGAACGGTAATATCAGTAAGATTGCTGCAGCTTTCGAATGCGCTGCTACCGATACTCGTCACTCCGTTTGGAATGGTAATTCCGATAAGACTGATGCGACCGCTGAACGCGTTGTTACCAATGCTCGTCACGCTGCCGTCCGACGGAATCGTGCTGTTTTTACATCCCGCAATCAGCGTTTTGCTTTCGGTTTCAATCAAGCAGTTTCTCGCACTGTGATAGATCGGATTTCCTTTTTCAACGGTAATCTGCACAAGACCGTCGCAATCGGAAAACGCCTGATCGCCAATACTCGTCACGCCGCTCGGGACGGCGATGTTTGTGAGATTTTCACAGTAACAGAATGCATAACTTTCGATACTTGTCACGCCGCTCGGAATAGTGATGTTTGTGAGATTTTTACAATCAAAGAAGGTACTGCAACCGATACTCGTCACGCCGTTCGGAATGGTAATACCGGTAAGGCTGCGGCAACCGGAAAACGCATTATCGCCAATGCTTGTCATACTGTCCGGGACGGTGATATTTGTGAGATTTTCACAATCATAGAATGCACCTTCGCCGATACTCATCACGCTGCTCGGGATGGTGATATTTGTGAGACGGCTGCATTTTCCGAACGCCCAGTCGCCGATGCTTGTCACCGGCAAGCCGTCATATTCGGCGGGGATGACGATGTCCGTATCGGTGCAACTGCCGATGCCCGACACGGCATCGCTCATTTCGTCCTCGTTCAGTTTAAATTCAAGCCCCTCGCTGACAGACAGCCCGGAAGCGTTTCCGTTTTGATCGGAAGATTCCCCCGGTCCGACGTTTTCACTCAAAAGCAATTATTTTCCGCCCCCATCCGATAAGATTCCCGCAATGCCCGAACTTCCCGCATCAAGCAAAGCGCATGAGGTACTGCACAAGCCCATCAAGACCGCCGGTACCCACGCCGACATCCGAAAAAAATTCTTTGTCTTTTTTTCAATTGTCACAGAACGATTATACTAAATCGGAATATTATTGTCAACTTTTTCAAGAGTTTTTCCTGTTTCCGAAAAACCTGCGCGGATTTTTTGAAAAAAGGGGGAAGAATAAGGAAGGAAATATCCGACGAAACTCTTGACTTTTCAGGAAGAATATGTTAAGATGTAATTCGTCACTGAAGTGGAGAGATGTCCGAGCGGTTTAAGGAGCTAGTCTTGAAAACTAGTGACTCGCAAGAGCCGAGGGTTCGAATCCCTCTCTCTCCGCCAAAAAAACGGAGAGACTGAGGAAAGGGATTCGAACATGAGCTCCGTTTTGCGAAGCGAATCCGCACGGTTTCCGAATACCGTCCTCAAAAGCAAAAAGTTCATATTGTGAGAACAGCACGACACCATGGAGAAGTACTCAAGTTGGTGACGAGGCGCCCCTGCTAAGGGCGTAGGTCGGGTCAAATCCGGCGCGAGGGTTCGAGTCCCTCCTTCTCCGCCAAAACGGCACCGTCTTTGACGGTGCCGTTTTCACATCCAAACCGAGTCGAACCCGAGCGCCGAAGGCGCGGGCAATGCCGCCGACCGCTGCCTGCGGCAGAGGAAGGGAGAAGGCATTGGCGCAGCGGTCAAAACAGCCCGAGCGAACGCGAGCATCGGCTGTTTTGGGTACCGCAAGAGGGGTTGCGAAGCAACTTCGAGTCCCTCCTTCTCCGCC
>DLVP01000014.1 GCA_003445125.1 Oscillospiraceae bacterium
GGGACTGGAAGCTCCGGCGACCGCGCAGAAAGCGTATCCGATCGATCCGAAAGGCGGATTCGATCAGTGGTCGGCGGTGGAACCGACCTATCGGGAAATGACGGGAGATATTTCACCCCGCAGTTTCCGCGCGTATGACGCGGTCGGACGGTATGAGAACCACACCGGAAGAAATGAGTTTGAATTTCTCAAGGTGGCGGCGGACGGCGAACGGATTCACTTTTTTGCCCAATGTACGCAGAAGATCACCCCGCCCGCGGCGGAAAACTGGATGACGCTTTACCTCAAAATTCCCGCGCTTCATGAAAAAGGCTGGGAAGGGTATTCGTATGTCATTAACCGTCGGGCACCCGAAGGTACTCTGGCAACGGTCGAAAAAGCCGACGGCAGCGGGGAGTACCGTTGGAAGAAGGTCGGAAACGCGGAGATTTCCGTGGACGGAAATCGGCTCATGCTTTCCGTCCGCCGTGAAACGCTCGGTCTGCCCGAGGGAAAAGTGTCGCTGGAATTCAAGTGGTCGGACAACCTCCAAGCGCCGGATGTCATGGACTTCTATCAGAACGGCGACGCCGCACCGAGAGGCAGAATGAATTGGCTTTTTGAAACCGAGTTTTAAAAATGCACTGCCCCGCGCCGAAAGGCGCGGGGCAGTGCGTTCTTTCAGTCAAACAGCAATTTAAAGAACAGCCCGCCCTGAACCGAACGGTTGCGGAAACCCCACATCTTGGAATTTTCCTTGACATACCACCCCGCCAGCTCGGACGTGTTGGCATAGTACCAATCGGTCATCGGTACGCGGGCGCTCATGGTGTGGTAAGCGCAGAAGAGCCGATGCGCGAAGAACTCAAAATCTTCCTTTCGCCCGCTCAGGCAGGCACACCACATCTCCCAGTCGGATTTCGTGAACGTCCTTCGGCTGTCCAGCGGCACGCCGTAGGGAAAGGCTTCCTGCCGATAGCGGCAGATTTCGCCGCGGTAAAATTCTTCGGAAAACAGCCCCGTTTTCCACAGCCGATCCCATACGGCGTTGTATTTCAGGCTGAAGGTTCCTTCCGCATCGTAAGTCAGCCGCGAACCGCCCTTGTCGCTCTTGCTGCGGGCTTCGATCTGTGCGGCATAGTCTTTTGAGACGGCAACCACCCGCGCCGCCTCGTCCTTCTCGTCAAATGCGGAAAGAATGTCGGCATATCCGACGAGCCCCATGACTGCCTTGATCGCAAGGTTAACGTTGTGTGCCAGATGTCCCGCAAAATCGTCGGTGCAGAGCTGGTTTTCGGGATCAAGACCGTAGATTTCAAGATAGCGGCTCCACTGCCTGAGCAGCGGCAGATTTTCTTTGGCAAAAGAAAAGTCGCGATCCACTCTGCCGATGGCGGCGGTGAGAATCAACATATTTCCGCATTCCTCCACGGGCATCTGCCCGCCGCCGTAGACCTGCCCGTTCAACAGCGGATAGGTGCCGACATCATGCGGCGCAAAATCCCGATTCCAGGCATCGGATCGGGCAAAAGTGAAGATCGGTCGGAGCATTCCCTTCAGAAACTCGGGATTGTAAAGCAAAAACATCGGCGCGCTCGGATAGGTCACGTCCACCGTGGCGGCACAGCCGTTGGAAAAGCACTCTTTGGAGATGTACAGCAGCTGTCCGTCCCTGTCCGTCACCGCCTTGTGCGCCGCCATGACCTGACGGTACGCCAACAGCAGAAGCTTGGCGTATTCCTCTCCGCCCGCACGGATTGCGCGCTCTTTGAGCGTGCGTGAAAATTCGCCGCATTTTTCAAGCAGCGATTCATATTCCCCGGCAGCTTGTGTGATGGCTTTTTCAATCGTCATGCCGCCCTTTTTCCAGAAAGCGTCCAGCGGTTCTCCGAAATATTCGATGCTCTTGATGTCGTCATAGCCGAACAAAAACAGCGCGTCGTTTTCAAGCACGGTCTCGGCATAGACGGCATACAGATCCTCGAACACGCAGTCGCCGCATTCGCCCTTTCCGCGGACACCCAGAAACAGGCGTCCCCAATCGATGCGCACGTCGTCGCCGCAGCGGGAAAGCACTTTCTGGTTTGCCTTCGCCAGACTGATGGCAGAAACGCCGTCGATGTTCTCCTTTCTCGCAAGCGCCCTGCCTTCGCCCGCCAGGTTGAGTACCAGCTCTTCGCTGCAGCAGACCCTCGCCGTCACGCGGTGCGCGGCGCCGCTGATGCTGCGGTAGGACAGGTGCAGATACGAGACGGGGCGGGAGGCGTAATAGCAATCGGTCACCAGAATCGGCGTGGTGAAACGGGCGGTCAGCACGATGTCCGCGCTCTCGAACACGTATTCCGTCGAAAAAGCGTCAATGTCTACCGAACACTGACAGAGCTTTTTCTGCGTTCCGTCGCCCATGAAACGGTATTCTTCGCCGTCGATCGTCACCGTGCCGAGAATCGCCATGCGCGAATCGGTCCAGTGCTTGGGAAAGCGGTCGTTGAGGTTGTCAAAACTGAAAACGGAAAAATAAGGATCCACGGTAATCAGAGGGATGGCAGGCATTCTCATGTTCATAAGCGTTCTCCTTGCTTTTGGTTTATAGTTGTAGTATAATGGATAAAAAACGAAATGAACATGGATAATGGAAACAAAAAAGTGAGGAAAAGAAGTTGAATGAAAAACTGAGATTTTTTCCCTCCGTAAATCTCCCTCTGAAAGTCACACTGTCGGGAATCACGTTTCCCGACAGCAAATATCACATTGTCCGTCCGCATTCGGACATCAGCGTGATCGAATACATTTTCGGCGGACAGGGCTATGTTTCAATAGACGGCAGATTCACCGCCGTGGGCAAGGACGACGTGTACCTGCTCGTGGCGGGCAGCGACCATGAATACTACGCCGACCCCGAAGACCCGTTTGAAAAGGTGTTCATCAATGTCGGCGGAAGCCTTGCCCGCACCTGCCCGTCGGAATTGGGATTGCCGCAGGAGGGAATATACAAAAACAGCGGTCTGAAGGACCTTTTTCTGAAAATCCGCGCGCTGGCAACCGCCGAACCGCGGGAGGACGACGACGCGGCATTGATCGCACTTTTCACGGAAGAGGTCTATCGGCTCGGCAAGCAGCAATCTACGGCGGGGAAAAACCGCAAAGCGGCGAAGATGAAGGCGTATATTGACGGAAATCTGCACCGAAAGGTGGACAATGACGAGCTGGCAAAACTGCTTTACCGCTCCAAGGATTACTGCATCAAATGTTTTTTTGCCGCCTACGGGGTCACACCATATGAGTATCAGACGAACGTAAAAATGGCGGCGGCGAAAACCATGCTGAAAAATACGTCGCTTCCGATTGCCCGGATCGCCGCCGCACTGGGGTACGGCGACCCGCAGTATTTTTCGGGATTTTTCAGAAAAAAGTGCGGCATTCCGCCACGGGACTATCGGAAGGACGGCGGAGAGGGGGGAAGGCAGGAACGGTAATTGCAATAGCGGTAATGCGGCTGCTTGCGATCGGAAAGTGGGTATATTGAAAGTGCAGGTCACCGCTGTTGTCTTTTTCATACTCTCTCCGTGAAAAAAACGCCCTCTTGCGAGGATGGGTTCACGGACTGCTGTGTTTACGAAAGAAAACAAGAATTCTTTTGCGCACCATACTTCTTCACTATTCCTTATTACTTTCCAAAAATCGACGATTGGGGAATAGTGAAAGCGAAGAGTGAAAAAGAAAAAATCGACAAACCTTTGGCAAGATTTGTCGATTTTTGGTGGGAGAGGATGGATTCGGACCATCGAAGCTGAAAAGCAACAGATTTACAGTCTGCCC
>DLVP01000093.1:0-205 GCA_003445125.1 Oscillospiraceae bacterium
GTGACGTGGTCGCCGAGAATGACCAGCGATTCGCGGTCAATGAAGGGATGTTGGCAGGTGATGTATTCCAGCTCGCTTCCCTTGATCGAGCCGATCAGCTCGTAATCGGTGATTTTTGCCGCTTTCATGGCAGCGTCGGCAAGTTCTCTTGCCATGACATAGTACTCTCCGTTTGTCTTGACCAGGCAGTAGTCATACTCCGGCG
>DLVP01000093.1:260-6295 GCA_003445125.1 Oscillospiraceae bacterium
GTGGTGGTGGTCCAGATCACAAAGTACGTCTTGGACACATCGGCACCCATTTTTTTAAGCACGCCGTGCACATCGTTCTTGACTGCGAATTTGACATAGATGGAATAGCACGGATCCTCCGCGTATTCAATCTCCGCTTCCGCCAGCGCCGTGCCGCAGTGCGGGCACCAGTAAACGGGCTTCAGTCCTTTATAGATATAGCCTTTTTTCGCCATCTCACCGAAAACTTCGATCTGGCGGGCTTCAAATTCGGGTTTAAGCGTCAGATAAGGATTGTCAAAATCGCCCCAGACGCCGAGACGTTTGAACTGGGTTCGCTGATTGTCCACATAGGACAGGGCAAACTCGCGGCAGATTTTGCGCAGCTCCACCGGGGACATGGAGGTTTTTCCGTTTCCGATGCCGGCTTTTTTCATTGCCTTCAATTCGATCGGAAGACCGTGGGTGTCCCAGCCGGGTACATAGTTGGACTGGTATCCGGACATATTCTTATATTTGACGATAATGTCTTTCAGCACCTTGTTGAGCGCGGTGCCGAGGTGAATGTCGCCGTTGGCATAGGGAGGACCGTCATGCAGTATATAGGTCGGTTTTCCCTCGTTTTTGCGGATCAATTCTTTGTAAAGATGCTCCGTTTCCCATTTTTCGAGCATGGCAGGCTCTTTTTGCGGAAGACCTGCACGCATCGGAAAGTCGGTGGTCGGAAGATTCAGAGTCTGATTGTAATCCTGCGCCATGGTATGATGATCTCCTTAAAAGTTATTTGCGAGAATATTTTCCGTTGCGCTTCACTTCATAGTCCTCACCGAACTGAAGCGGACCGAATTTGGACTTAGGCGTTTCCGGTTCATCGGATTCGGGCATTGCTTTGGGGGTAAATCCCAAAGCATTGCTCTTTTCCTCCGTCTCGGGTGCGTCTGCTTCCTCCACGACCTCTACAACGGTTTCCGTCACCGGTTCAGCCGCGGGTTCGGGTTGCTCTGCGGGCGTTTCCTGCGGCTTTTCCGCGGGCTCTTCATAGTCGGGAAGCGCGCTGATCAGTTCAATGTGCGTCTTATACAAAGACATCAGCCGTGTTTTGAAGCCGGACACCTCGCGCTGCATTTTCGTCAGTGCGATCTGCTCGCCTTCCAGCTTTTTCTGAGCGCTTTCCACGATTTTCTCCGCTTTGGCGGAAGCGTCTTTGATGATGACATCGGCTTTGTTCTTGGATTCCTTCAAAAGCGAATCGCCGAGACGCTGAGCGGTGAGGAGGGTGTCGCGCAGACTGTCTTCCTGCTCACGGTATTCCTGAACCTTTTCGGCAAGAATCTGAATTTTCTTTTGCAGCTGTTTGTTTTCCTCTACGACAGCAGAATATGCCTCGGAAACCTCAAAGAGAAACGTATCCACGGATTCGGGCTTATAGCCGAACGCCGCCTTTTCAAATTTTTTCTCGTTTATTTCATTCACGGAAAACATAAACGAAACCTCCCCTTACAGATATTTTTTAACGGTAATACGCCATTTGCCTTTTTTGGTCAGATCGCCCACCTGATCCAGTAAAAACCGCCCGTATCCGCGCACGGACAGCAGATCTTTTTCATGAAGCAGCCGGGAACCCTCCGTCGCCTCCATGTGATGAATACTGACATTTTTCGCACGGATGAGCGCAAGAGATTTTTCACGGCTGAGCCCTGTCAGAAAGGAAAGCACACAATCCAACCGCAGGGAAGAAACCGTGCCGGAAAGATCTTCAAATTGTTGTTCAAAAGCAGAAAGGTCGCACGGACCCACGGAGATTTTCACGCCGACACGCCCGATTTTTCGGACATCGTTTACAATCATCCGTGCCACGTTTTCGGTGGTGAAAACTACGGCTTGTCCTTCGCGCACCAGAATGTCTCCGACCGTTTCGCGTTTGATTCCGAGCGCCATCAGACTGCCCAGAAAGTCCCGATGAGTGAGCACATCGCAGGTACGAAAGGAAAAGTGACAGCAGCGCACGGGAGAATCGGCACGTTCCTCCTCGGAAAACCAGGAAGGGTACATACACAAAAACACCCGTCCGGCATCGGGATATCCGCCGTCAAAACGGTAGTCAAAAAAGCGGATTTCCCGCAGGGCTTCTTCTGCCAATGCCCGTTGATGCTCGTCAAGAAAGCCGATGAATTTTGCGGCAGCTTGCCTGTCGCAGTCCTCGGCAAAATCACAAAGGCGGGCAAGAAGAATTTCCTCCTGCCCGGTGAGATCCTGTCTCAAAAATAAACCCCGTTGCTTTCCAGCTCGTCCATCAGTTCGCCCATCAAATCCACATTAAACGGAGTGATCATGTAGGTGCTGTTGGCAACGCGCTTGATCTGTCCGTCGTTGGCATATGCCACACCGCTGAGAAAATCCAGCAGACGGCGGGACAATTCTTTGTTGGCGGCTTCCAGATTCAAAACTACCGTTTTTTTGGCGTTCAGATGATCGGCAATTGCGGTCGCTTCATCAAAGCGTTCCGGCTTGACCAGCACCACCTGCAATTGTGTCGTAGCATTGATGTTAACCACTTTGTTATTTTTCTTGTTGGATTCTACGGGAATCGGTGCTTTTTCGGAGTCGGGGGATTTCGAGAGGATGTCAACGTTCTCCTCAATCTCATCCTCGTCGGAAGTGCCGAACAGCATTTTGCCCAAATTCTTAGGAAAGCTCATGGTATACATCTCCTTAATATTCATTCTCAATCATGATGCAAAATTCAAAGGGGGTAAAAAATCCACAGATATATTATCTAATTTTTTTTGTCTAATGTCAATAAAGAAAGCGCGATGTTTTGAAAAAAATCGCAAAAATTTTCATTTTCGGGCAAAAAAACGGATCAAGAGACCGCTTTTTGGAGATTTTTTCCTTCCAGAATCACCTCGTCGTAGAATTGAAGGTACTCTTTGTCACTGTCGTTGTATTCTGTCAGATAAAATCCGTTGCCTTCGTAGATGATGTTGATTTTCTTAAAAGTAACCTGCTCACCGGAAAGCACATAGACGCCCTGTTCGTTGTTTTCGTTGAAACGAACGGCTTTGGCGTTGAGACGCAGACCGGTCAGCGTGCGGAAATTCAGACGCACGGTGCAGGTACGCACGGCGGCGAGATTTTCCGACATGGAGGAGCATTTCAGAAAAACGATCATGGAATCGCTGTCCGGCTCGGTTTTGGTGTCAAACACCGTGGATTCAATCGTTTCGATCTGTGAAAAGGGAAAATCAATGTCAATCAGACGCCCGACATAAAAATCGGAAGCGGACGAAGCGGGAACTTCGACTGCCAGATACCAGTTCGGATCGGTGATAATTTTCCCGATGGAGTCGGTCAGCGTGGCGGTGGATTTTCCGCTGATGAGTGCCTGATAATCCGAAACCGTGTAGGAAGCATAGTTTTGTGTGGTCAGCAGGTTTTCGTACCCGTCGATGCGGCTGACAAAATACCCTGCCTTTTGTGTGTAGACTTTGTCCACGGGGTCGCCGTAGTGACTTTTCATCGTGGCAAGCTGTGCTTTGAGCGAGGCAAGATTTCCGCTGAGGTCCAAGCGGTTTTCGCCGACGGCAAGACGCTTGTTCAGCGGAAGCAGAAAGTCGTTGCGGTCGGAAAAAACCGAACCGACAAACTGGCTTTCGCAGGTGTCGGCGTAAGCGATCAGCTTGGTGAGAATCTGTCGGGAAACAATGTCGGCGTTGGTGATGTAATCGGAATTGACCTGTGCCGACTGTTCAAGCATCTGAATTTCCGCCTGTAAAAGTGTGACGGAATGCTTGTCCGCGATGTCGTCGCGGCTTCGGTAAAGGTTGGCAACCAGGGTGTTTTTGGATACGCGGTCGCCGTCGTTGAAAAGGTAATCGGCGGCGTCGGAACGCTGCTGCGGAAGAATGTACTCGTCGCGGATCACGATGCCGTTTGCACGCAGGGAGTCGGAAACCGAATATCGGAAAACAATTTCGGTGCGATAGGGGTTTTTGATGCGGACATAGCCTTGATACAGCACATAAAGCAAGACCACCAGCGACAAAAGCGCAATGGCAATCTTTTTAACGGCGTATTTCAATCTCCCATCTCCTTACGGTTTTCTATTCTATCATAAGCCGTGCGCAGAATGCTGTCGAAAGAAGGGTGTTCGTCTGCGTAAATCCAAAAAATGCGGGCATCGCGGCGAAACCACGTCAACTGCCGTTTGGCATAGCGGCGGGATTGCCGTTTGAGATTTTCCACACATTCCTCCAAGGGCGCCTGACCGTAGAGATACGGCAGAAATTCCTTGAATCCGATGGCTTGCGACGCGGTGTCCGACAGCGGCAGGGTCAGCAGCCGGCGGTTTTCCTCCAGTAGTCCCTGTTCCATCATCAGATCGACGCGGCGGTCAATGCGGTCGTACAGCTTGGCGCGGTCGCGGAAGGTCAGCCCGATCAGACAGGGAAGATACGGCGATTCGCAGGCACGGGACAGCCGCTGTTTCTGACTCATGGTCTGTCCGGTGGTGCGGTAGACTTCAATGGCGCGGATAATGCGCCCGACATTGTTCGGATGCAGGGATTTTGCGGTTTCGGGATCAAAGGCTTCCAGTTGTCGGAGCAGATACTCTCCGCCGTATTCGTCCGCCTCCCGCTGGAGACGTTCGCGCAGCGCACTGTCGCTTTTCTGATCCTCAAAAGTGATGTGATCGATCAGCGAGGAAAAATACAGTCCCGTGCCGCCGACCACCAGCACGCGTTTGCCGCGTGCGTGGATGTCACGGATGACTTCGTCGGCGCGTTTGCAGTAGTCGGCAACCGAAAACGGCTCGCTCACATCGAGAAAATCCATCAGATGATGAACTACGCCTTCGCGTTCTTCAAGGGAAGGCTTGGCGGTGCCGACGGACATCTGCCGATAAATCTGCATGGAATCGCAGGACACGATTTCCCCGTCAAGCGCCTGCGCCAGTTTCACGGACAGAGCGGTTTTTCCCGACGCGGTCGGACCGACAATGCCGATCACGGGGATTTTACTGAATTCTGCCAAACTGTTTTTCCAGCTCCCTTTTGGTAATCTGAATGTAAATCGGGCGTCCGTGCGGGCAATAGCGCACATCCGGATGTGCCAGCAGGTCGCAGACGAGCTGCTGAAGCTCGCACAGCGATGACTTGTCGTTGGCTTTAATGGCACTGCGGCAGGCAATGGAATGATACAAATTGTCCAGATATTCAAAACGGTCGGTGTGACGGTTTTTTACAATGGAGTCGGCAATTTCGCAGACGACACTTTCAATGTCGCTTTCCTGCAAAACCACGGGAATTTCCCGCACGGCGATGGAAAAGCTGCCGAAATCCTCCACGAGAAATCCCGCTTTTTTGAAGATGTCCGTGTTGGCACATACGGCGGCGTGGTTTTCTTTGGAAAGAGGAAGGATTACGGGCGTAAGCAAAAGCTGGCGGGAAACCCCGTCGTTTTCCCGAAGGATTTTTTCATAGATCAGCCGTTCGTGAGCGGCGTGTTTGTCAATCAGAATCAGGCTGTTTCCGGATTCGGCGACAATGTAGGTGGAAAAAAGCTCTCCGATGACGCGCATGGAAACCGGCGGCACTTCTTCGTTTTCCGAAACGGCAGACGTCGGCGCAGGTGCTTCTTCGACAGCCGCGGGCGTCGGAGAAAAATCCGGCGCGGGAGCGGAAGGAAGAGGTGCAAAATCCGGCGCGGGAGCGGACACAACCACCGGTGTCGTTTCCCGAAGATTCGGCAGAGGAACAGGCTCGGAAACAGGGGCGGACGGTTCGGATTCCGGCACATCGGTCGGTGTGCGCAGAGAGACGGATTCAAAAACGGCGACTTGAGGCGCACGGAGAGTATAGGGGCGGTAATTGGGCGGGAGGGTCTGCTGCTCCTCTTCGGGAACGGTGTGCAGGGTGAACGGGTTGACAGAGGAGGAAACATTGCGGATGGCAAATTCCTTTTTCTCCGTCACACTTTCGATCACGGATTTGACCGCCGCATACACGCAGTCAAACACCGGGCGTTCGTTGACAAAACGCACTTCGATTTTTGCG
>DLVP01000084.1 GCA_003445125.1 Oscillospiraceae bacterium
CGCACCCGTCAATTCGTCCTGCAGCGCCGCCACTTTCGCCGATTTTCCGCAGACACCTGCGGCTCCCGTACAACCGCCGCATCCGGCGGTTTGTTCACATTGATAACAAAACATCGTTTTTCTCTCCTAATCCAGAATTCTTCCGTCGGTCGAAATTGTCACCACCTGCCACGGGATGAACTTCCCGCTTGCTTGCAGGGATTTTTTTGCCGCCTGTTCCAGCCCGCCGCAGCAAGGAACCTCCATGCGCACCACCGTGACGCTTTGAATATCGTTATGCAAAAGAATTTCCGTCAGTTTTTCGCTGTAATCCACATCGTCCAGCTTCGGGCAGCCGATCAGTGTGATTTTCCCGCGCATGAACTCGCGGTGAAGATTCGCATAGGCATATGCCGTGCAATCGGCGGCAATCAACAGCTTCGCGCCCGAAAAATACGGTGCATTGACCGGCACCAGCCGAATCTGACAGGGCCACTGAGCCAACTGCGAAACCGCCTTTTCTCCACCTTCCGCCACCGTTTCCGAACGTGCGAAGCGTTCCAGACGGTGTCCCGGACAACCGTGAGCGGGTGCGGATTTCCGAAGCTGATGCTGTCGGACGGCTTCTTCGTCGTACGCCGCCGCTTCGCGCTCCACAAACGAAATGGCATTTACGGGGCAGGAAGGCAGGCAGTCACCCAATCCGTCACAATAATCGTCACGGAGCAGCTTTGCCTTTCCGTTCACCATTCCGATTGCTCCCTCATGGCACGCATTCGCGCAGGCTCTGCAGCCGTTGCATTTTTCTTCGTCGATATGAATAATTTTTCGAATCATTTGTTTTTCCTCCTTGCTTGACTTTACAACAAAAGTATACTATCATAAAATCAAAAAGTCTGTGGTTCTAACCACAAATGGAGTGTTTTTTATGTCCGTTTCCGCTTCCGTTTTCAACCAAATTCCGGAAAATGAGCTTGTTCCTTTGCTCAAGACCTTGCAAGCTGTCGAAAAAAAATTTCTCAAAGGCGAAACCATTCTTTTTGAAGATGAGGTCACTGACCGTCTCGGCGTGATTCTTTCCGGTTCCGCATTAGTGGAATATCACGACGCCTGGGGAAACCGCCGGTTGTTCGGGTATGTCCGTCAAGGGGAGGTATTCGCCGAAGCCTACGCCTGTCTGCGGGAGGAAAAGCTGATGACCTGTGTGGTCGCCGCCGAAAAAACCACCGTGCTTTTCCTGTGCCTGACACCCCTGCTGAACGCAGAAGCGCCGTCGAAAGCGGCATGGCAATTGATGAAAAACCTGCTGACTGTCGGTGCCGGAAAAAGTTTGCAGCTGTCCCGAAGAATCCTGCACACCTCTCCGAAAACCATTCGCGAAAGGCTGATGTCTTTCTTTTCCGAATGTATGCGCAAAAACGGCTCGCGTGCCTTTGACATTCCCTACAACCGCCAGCAATTGGCGGATTTTCTCGGAGTGGATCGCAGTGCCATGTGCAAAGAGTTGTCGAAAATGCAAAAAGAACAACTGATTTCTTTCAACAAAAATCACTTTTTTATGTGTTAATTTCACAAATTATTACCAAATTATGAATGCTTTTATGAATCGATATTGTTTTTATCGCTTTTATGTGCTATCCTTATATCATGTAACATCGTAAAAGCGAGGGGAATCAAATTGACTCAAAGAACTATCGTCATCATCGAACGGGACACCGTCTTCGCGCAAACCTGTGCGGGCGAATTTCAGCGAAACGGATATCGCGTCCATCTCTGCACGGGCACCCTGGTAGGCGTCATTGACTCGCTCCGGCAACATGTGCCGTCTCTTATCCTGCTCAACGCCTCCGCCGTCAGTGCGGACCTCGAAGAAGTAATCGAATTGCTTCGACTGAACACAGAAAAAGACACCCACATTGCCGTGATCACCGACACGAGCGATGCCAACACTTCCCGATACATCCGTCAACTCGGCGCGGACAGTTGTTTTTCAAAACCGATCGAACCCACCGACATCTGCCGCGAAATTTGCAGTCATCATTTTACCCGTCCCGAAAAACCGGTTGAAATGTCGGAATCCGAAGCCGACAACATGGTGGCACTTCTGATCCTGAAATTGGGCGTACCGGCACACATGAAAGGATACTTTTACCTTCGGAAAGCCATTCTGCTTTCCTTACAGGATATGTCTTATCTGCACCATGTGACCAAGCTGCTCTATCCGACCGTTGCCAAGAGCTTTGCCACCACGCCGAGCCGCGTGGAACGTGCCCTGCGTCACCTGATCGGATACCTGTGGGAAAACGGCAACGAAGCGGCGCTGAACGAATATTTTGTCTGCCGCCCGGCAAGACTGAACAAATGTCCGAGCAATCATG
This sequence comes from Oscillospiraceae bacterium, assembly GCA_003445125.1. GTDB lineage: Bacteria > Bacillota > Clostridia > Oscillospirales > Ruminococcaceae > UBA11540. The sequence goes on from DLVP01000084.1 coordinate 2,358, forward strand.
AATTTATTGCCACGGTGGTGGATCGCATCAAGCTGCAATCCAATCACAGAAATACAATTTTTGTAAAAGACTGATTTCAACAGAAAAAGAGGAGCACATCGGTGAGATGTGCTCCTCTTTTTATAACACTCGGGACAAAAATTCACGGGTTCGCGGCACCTGCGGATTTTCAAAAATCTCCTTCGGCGTGCCTTCCTCGGCAATCAAGCCCTGATCCATGAAGATCACGCGGTTGGAAACGTCCTTGGCAAAGCCCATTTCATGCGTGACGACCAGCATCGTCAATCCCGATTCCGCCAGTTTTTTCATGACCGTCAGCACTTCGCCGACCATTTCCGGATCCAGTGCCGATGTCGGCTCGTCAAACAGGATTGCTTCCGGATCCATGGCAAGCGAACGGGCGATTGCCACGCGCTGTTTCTGTCCTCCGGAAATCTGTTTCGGTTTTGCCTGAATGTATTGATACATTCCGACCTTATTCAAAAAGTCCTTTGCCTTTTCCTCGGCTTCCTTGCGTGAGCGGTGCAGCACCTTCATCTGCCCGATCACACAGTTTTCCAGCACCGTCAGGTTATTGAACAGATTAAACTGCTGAAACACCATCCCTACCTTGGCGCGGTACTGCGAAAGATTCATATCACGGTCTTTGATATTCTTTCCGCAAAACAGAATCTCGCCGTCCGTCGGCGTTTCCAACAGATTGATACAACGCAGAAGCGTACTTTTTCCGGAGCCGGACGAACCGATGATCGTCACGATATCTCCGTGGTGCACACTAAGGTTGATATCCCGCAGCACTTCGTGGTCGCCGAACGTCTTGCGCAGGTGGTTCACCTGAAGAATGGTCTCACTGCTCATAGGGCACCTCCCGAACCTTGATTTCCGCCTTGGGGTCCGTTTGCGAGCCGAAAATCGTATAGTTTTCTTTGCCGTCGAGCTTTTTTTCCAGATACCGAAGCAGACGGGTGATCGTGAAGGTCAGAATGAAATAAATCACACAGACAACCAAATAGGTCTGGAAGGTCTGGAAATTCTGCCGCTTGATGATGCCGGCAAAGTAGTACAGCTCGGTTACGCCGAT
>DLVP01000176.1:0-863 GCA_003445125.1 Oscillospiraceae bacterium
GCTATAATATGACCGAATAAACAGATTGGTCATATTTTCGGCAAAAATGCCAAGGCTCCGACGGGCACGAGAGAACACCGAAAAATTCCGAAAATTCTCCTTTTGGTTGCAACCGATTTTTACAAAATAATACCAAGCTGCCTTCGGGCAGCTTTTTCGAAGGGAGCGAGTTAGCGGTGGGTAACTTAGTGCGGGGCATAAGGAGTTCATAAAAACGTCGGATGCGCCGTCTGCGGAGGTGTCGGCATAAACGCCGCACGCATTGCCGGGATTTTCGGACTGTGCATGAACACCGCAAACGGGTTCTTTGGCGGGAGCGTCCGGCAGGTCGTGACGGTACGGAAGTTTTTTCCTGCAAGCCGCGCTCCCCATCGGCACGAAAAACAGTCAAAAGCAAATTCCATAGAAACACGGAGGAAAAAAATGAAAATTGCGGAATTTCAGAATGTCAGCCGCGTATACACCAGCGGCGACCACGAACTGAAGGCTCTGGACGGTGTAAATCTGACGCTTGACGAAGGAAAGTTTGTGGTGATTCTCGGTCCTTCGGGCGCGGGAAAAAGCACGTTGCTCAATCTGCTCGGCGGTTTGGACAGCCCCACTTCCGGCAAAATCGTCGTGGGCGGGCGGGACATTTCAACACTGTCAAAAAACGAGCTTGCCGATTACCGCGCGGAAACCGTCGGATTTGTTTTCCAGTTCTACAACCTGATTCCGACGTTGACCGTGCATGAAAACGTCGCTCTCGTCAAGGAAATTGCCAAGCACCCGCTCTCGGCGACCAAAATGCTGGAGGAAGTCGGGCTTGCCGACCATGCGAAAAATTTCCCGTCCGAGCTTTCCGGCGGCGAGCAGCAACGCGT
>DLVP01000176.1:927-2298 GCA_003445125.1 Oscillospiraceae bacterium
TCCTGCTCTGCGACGAGCCGACCGGCGCGTTGGATTCGGCAACCGGAGTGCTTATCCTGAAGCTCCTGCTCAAAATGGCGCGTGAGTACGGAAAAACCATTGTCATTGTCACCCACAACCAGAATATTGCCGGCATGGCGGACACGGTGATCCGTGTGAAAAACGGCAAAGTCGTATCGGCGGAGGAACAAAAAAATCCCATTGCCGCCGATGACATCGACTGGTAAAGGAGCCGACTATGTTAGGAAAGAAAATGCTGCGCACCGCGTGGAGCTACAAAGCACAATTCATTTCCATGACCCTCATGGTTATGCTCGGTATCGGGATGTTTGTGGGGTTCAACATGGAATGGGCAAGCATCGAAAACAATATGTTCTCGTTTTTCGACGACAGCCATTTTGCCGACTACCGTCTTGTAAATGTAAAGGGGTATTCGGAGGACGATCTCGAAAAAATCTCCGATATCGACGGCGTGGAGGCGGCATCCCGTTTTCTCACGGTCAATGTGGATGTCAAGGACAAGGACGGCGACAGCGTTGCCCTTGCGGTGACGACGGATTTCGACGTTTCCTCTTTCGTTCTGATCGAAGGCGAGGCTTACGATCAGGACAGCGCGGACGGAATCTGGCTTTCCGATCAGTACGCCGCAAAAAACGGCATTTCCGTCGGTGACAGCCTCTCGTTTACCTATCGCAATACGGAAATTGCGGGAAAGGTCAAGGGGTTGATCAAAGCCGCCGAACAGATGATCTGTGTGCGGGATAAAACACAGCTTATGCCTGACTTTTCCACCCACGGTTACGCGTACATTTCACCCGTTCTCTACGAAAGCGCGGTCGGTTTCGGCTACTACCCGCAGATCAACGTGATTTCCGATCTCGACAAAGATGTTTTTTCCGAAAAGGTCAACCGCGCGCTCGGGCAAACAACCGTCATCCTTACAAAAGAAGAAACCCTTTCCTATTCGCAAGCCGGCGGAGAGGTGAACGAAGGCAAAGCGATGGGCAGTATTCTCCCCGCACTCTTTCTTCTGATCGGGCTTCTCACCATGGTCACGACCATGCACAGGCTGACCGCAAAGGAAAAAACGCAGATCGGTACGCTGAAAGCGCTCGGATTTCATGACAGCAAGATCATCCGCCACTACACCTCCTTTGCCTTTCTTGTGGCAATCGTTGGAACAGCCCTCGGCATCGGTATGGGCTATGCCGTCGCATGGGTAATCATGAATCCGAACGGCATGATGGGAACCTATCTTGATCTTCCCGAATGGCGGCTGGTTTTCCCGTGGTTCTGCACGCTGGCGGTCGTTCTTATCGTCCTGCTTCTGACGCTGATCGGATTCCTGTCCGTGCGGCAGATGCTGGCGGG
>DLVP01000176.1:2342-3175 GCA_003445125.1 Oscillospiraceae bacterium
CCCTTATACACCGAAAAAGGTGAAGCCGATGCTCGTTGAACGCACCCGACTCTTTCATCGTCTGCCGTTCGGCACGCGCTGGAATATGCGCGATATCGTGCGGCACAAATCAAGAACCGCCATGAGTCTGGTCGGCATCATCGGATGCACGGTGCTTGTCCTCGCCTCGTTCGGCATGAAAGACACGATGAACGCGTTTCTTGCGATGTATTATGACAACGGACTGAATTATTCCTCCCGCATTTTCCTCTCCGAAACGGCAACGGAAGAACAGCGCCGGGAGGTCATTGAAAAATACAAGGGCGATTTCGGCGGCTCGGTCAGCGTTCAGATGGAGGGAAAGACCGTATCGCTCGATATTTACGGAATCACACACGACAAAATCCGGATCATGGACGAAAATACGAAAAAGATCGAAATCCGCGATGACGGTGCGTATCTCTGTATGCGTCTGTCGGAACAATTCGGTCTGAGCGAGGGAGACACCTTCTCGGTCAGTCCCTTCGGAACGGACGATGTTTACACGATGAAGGTCGCCGGTGTTTTCCGCAGTGTTTCGGAAAACATCATCATTTCGGAGGCATACGCGGACTCTTTGAAGATTCCGTACACGGTGGATTCGGTTTACACCGACACGGAAAAAGGCGCGGTCGAGGCTTCGGATGTCATCCGATCGGTTCAATCCAAGCAGATGATCATGGATTCCTTTGAGGCTTTCCTCTCCATTATGGACACGATGATTTATCTGCTGGTCGGCGGGGCGCTTTTGCTCGGTATTATCGTGCTTTACAATCTCGGAACCATGAGTTACACCGAGCGTTACCGTGAAATGG
>DLVP01000037.1 GCA_003445125.1 Oscillospiraceae bacterium
CCCGCGGCCGACGCGCCCGCGCAGCTGGTGAAGCTGGGAGAGACCGAAGCGGTAGGCGTTTTCAATCATCATAATCACGGCGTTCGGCACATCGACACCGACCTCCACCACCGTCGTGCAAACGAGAATGTCCAGCTTTCGGTCGCGGAAATCCGCCATGACGGCGTCCTTTTGCGCGGGTTTCATTTTGCCGTGCAGGATGCCGATGCGTGCATCGGGAAGAAATTTTTTGAGTTGTTCGGCATATTCGTCCACCGCGAACAGGTCGCTCGGTTCATCGTCCTCGTGCTCGATCAGTGGGCAGACGATGTACCCCTGCCGTCCTTCTTCGATGTGCTTTTTCAAAAATCCGTAGGCGCGTTCGCGCTTGTCGGAATCGATCAAAAACGTGTCGATGGGAACTCTTCCCGCGGGCATTTCGTCGATGACGGAAAGATCGAGGTCACCGTAAAGGATCAGCGACAGCGTGCGGGGAATCGGGGTGGCGGACATGACCAAGGTGTGCGGATTCTGCCCTTTCTCGGACAGCACGGCGCGTTGTTCGACGCCGAATCGGTGCTGTTCGTCAGTGATGACCAGCCCGAGGTCGGAAAATTCCACCTTCGGGGTAATCAGTGCGTGTGTGCCGACCACAAACGACAGCGTGCCGTCGGCAAGCTGCTTATAGACTTCCTTTTTCTCCGCCGCTTTCATGGAACCCGTCAGCAGACCGACCTTCATTCCCAGCGGTTCCAGAAAGTTCCGCATGGTTTTCAGATGTTGGGCAGCGAGAATCTCGGTCGGCGCCATCATCGCGGTCTGATAGCCGTTTTGAAAGGCAAGAAAAGCGGCGGCGGCAGCGACCAGTGTTTTTCCCGAACCGACGTCGCCCTGCACCAAGCGGTTCATCGGGAAATTTTTCCGCATATCCGACAGACAGTCGGCAATCGCGCGCTGCTGCGCACCGGTGGAGGTGAAGGGAAGATGCCCGTAAAATTCGGAAAGGTCTCCGCAGGGACAGGGATGCGATGAATGAACACGGTTTTGAGTCTTGATCCGCTGCAGTGCCAGCTGGACGATCAGCAGTTCTTCAAAGCACAGCCGTTTTCTGGCGACGGCAAGCGCCTCGGCATCTTTGGGAAAATGAATGTTTTCCAAAGCGTAGGAAATGTGGCACAGCCCGTATTCCTTTCGCAGCGAGGCGGGGAGATAATCCCCCGCCGCGTTCTGAAGAATCGACAGCGCCTCACGGACGTTGGCGGCAATCATGTTGGAGGAAAGCCCCGCGGTCAGACGGTAGACGGGTTTCATGGTGCTGTCCTCGGAAAAAGGAACCACGATCGGCGCGTTCATTTTCCGCGAGCGCCCGAAGGTGGAAAGCTTGCCGTACACGAGATAGCACTCGCCCTCACAGAGCGCATCGTAGGCATAGCGGTTGTTGAAAAAAGTCAGCACGATGCGGCAGCTCGGATCAAAGGCATTGACCTTGAACAGCGTCATCCCGCGGCGGATGTACTGCGGCGGGCATTTTTCGGCAACAGTCACCTTGAGACAGCAGTACACGCCGTCGCAGCATTCGATGGCAGGATGCACATCGGTCATATCCAGGTAATTTCTCGGATAGAAATATAAAAGGTCGCCGACGGTGGTGATGCCTAACTTGCGGTACAGTGCGGCGCGCTTTTTTCCGACGTCGTGCAACTGAGTAATTTCGCTTTTGCTGTTCAAAACCTCACCGCCTTTTTTATAAGTATAGCATAGTTGCCTTCAATTCTCAACGGATTTTTTCGGAAATTTCCCTTTGAAAACAGCAAAAAGCCGCATGCTTTCGACGAATTGCCCGAAAAAAACAAAAAAGTTGGCTTTTTCACCAAAAAAATAGAAAAAAATTCTTGCAAAATACCGTCTCATTGTGTAAAATAGATAAAGAGAAGTATTATTTTGTGGAAATGAGGTTGTGACAGTGTCAAACAGATTGTTTCAGGGAGTCGTTCATCAGATGAGGGATGCCATCGACCGCGTCGTGGGTGTGGTGGATGAGACTTCTGCCGTTTTGTCCTGCAGTGAGCTTTCCAAAATCGGGGAAACCAACGATTTTGTGGCATTTTCGATTTCGGAAGCAAAGGAAACGTTTGTCTGCGAGGGTTACACCTATAAAACGTTTGGCACAAAGCTGAAACCGGAGTTTGCGGTTTTCGTGGAAGGAACCGATGAGGCGGCGGAAAAATATGCCGGACTGTTGGCGGTGTCGCTGGCAAAAATCAAACAGTATTACGACGAAAAATACGACCGCAACAATTTTATCAAGAATGTCATTCTGGACAATATCCTCCCCGGTGATATTTATGTGAAGGCGCGAGAGCTGCATTTCAACGCCGAAGCCACCCGTGTGGCACTGCTGATCCGCATTATGTCCGCCAACGATATTTCCGCATTCGATGTGATTCAGAATCTGTTCCCGGACAAACAGAAGGATTTCGTGTTTACGATCAATGAGACGGATCTGGTGTTGATCAAGGAGATCAAACCGGGCATTGAAGTCAAAGATCTGGAAAAACTTGCCCGTTCGATCGTTGATACGCTGGGAAGCGAGTTTTACACCCGTGTGGTGGTCGGTATCGGCACCACGGTAACGGGTATTAAGGAATTGGCGCGTTCGTTCAAGGAAGCGCAGGTGGCGCTGGAGGTTGGCAAGGTGTTCGACACCGAGCGCACGATTGTGCCGTATGAATCGCTGGGCATCGCCCGCCTGATCTATCAGCTTCCGACCACCCTGTGCGAGGGCTTTTTGAAGGAAGTGTTCAAAAAAGGATCGATCGACAGCCTGGATCACGAGACGCTGTTCACAATTCAGAAATTCTTTGAGAACAACCTCAACGTGTCCGAAACCTCGCGCAAGCTGTTCGTGCACCGCAATACGCTGGTGTA
>DLVP01000100.1 GCA_003445125.1 Oscillospiraceae bacterium
CTTTTCCGCCCGCACCGATTTCAACAAAATAAGTCATAAAATCTGTTGACAAGTAATACTGCTTGTTGTATACTTTATATGTAAATATTGTTTGCCGTTTAAAGGAGGACACTATGAGAAAATTTGTCAGTCTGCTGCTCGCTTTTGCCACGCTTTTCACCTTCGCCGCGTGCGAAAACACGCCGCAAACGTCGTCTGCGGGGGAATCTTCGGAGGTTTCGGAACCTATATCTGAAAATGGTTCCTCTTACGACGAAACGTCATCGGTGGAAGTGTCGGCGTCACAAGGCATGTTAACTGACGAACAGTTTGAAGCGCTTTTGAATGCCGTGGCATATGTGCGCGAGTGCTATGACAGCAAAAAAATTGCCTTCCGTCTGAATTCACGAATTTTTCCGGATTCCTTGATCGGATACGAAGTATCGGAAGAATGGGTAATAAAGATTGATAACACAAAACAGCGGGTATATGTGTGGAACGGCTGGAATGATGAGTACAAGGCAGAAGGCACAGATATCTATTGTCGGAAAAACGGAAAACATTCATGGAAAACCGACAGCATTAATGATTATATTAATTCCTTTGAAGACGCAAAAAAAATGATGTTTTTCTATACTTCGGATTCTTTTTTACCGTTGTTAGATGCTTCTGACTGGGAGAAGAGTGATTTTCTTGTGGTGTCGGAAACGGAGGAAGCAATCGCATTTGTAACTAACCGGTTTCTATTAAAAGAGGCAGATGCATATATGTCACCTCTGTATATGAACCGCGAAAGCAAACAACAAATTTCGACGACAATGTTAATACTTCATAAAAATAATGGACGGCTTTATCAGTTGCGAACACAATTTGAGTTATCCGATGAATCCGAAGATGGTGGAAAAGGAAGGCTTCGTTTTCAGGAAGGAAACTGGTTTTTTGGGTATGAGGATGATTTGGATTATAGAGCCTCAAACTATCCAAACGGATATCCTATTATAGAATGGAATTGGGATTAAAAAATGTGGGCGGTGAATTTTCACCGCCCACAAAGCTTACCACTGACCGAAATCGGGGTTGTTGCCGCTCATCAGACGCCGATTTCAACAAAATAAACGATAAAATCCGTTGACAAGTAATACTGACTGTTGTATACTTTATATGTAAATTTTCCTTGCCACATAAAGGAGGACATCATGAGAAAATTTGTCAGTCTGCTGCTCGTCTTTGCCACGCTTTTCACCTTCGCCGCGTGCGGAGAGACAACGCAGGCGTTTGTTATGGAAAGCGGCGATTTGCCGATGGGTGTCTCCTGCGAAAAAATGCAGGTGCCGAAGGAATTTACACAGACCGCATCGGCAGAGGAAGTACGGGACGCCGTAGAACTTTTCGGTCTTTTAATCTGCCGCGACGGGTGGACACAGGCAGGAGAGCTGTCCTTTTCAGAGCTTCTCGCCGTGTGTCCGGACAGCCGCTTTTTGAATTCGACGCTTGATCGATTTCCGAGAATCTACGACTGCTCGGTCAGTGCCGATGCACTGGAAGCTTTTGCACAAACGCACTTGAAAATTTCGGCAAAATCCCTGCGGAAAACCCCATGGTACGATGCCGAAAACGGCACTTATGCCTGCACTTCCGCACGCGACGAATCAAGGGTGTATACCAAAACAGGGGAAATCACCGCGGTTGTCCGCCAAAACGATTTTTATCGGGTGGAATGGCTCGGTTCTTGGGTGGGCGACGGCTTCTGGGCGTACCGTGAGCGGCGTGAGCTCATCTTCTTTAAAAATGCCGATCAGACATTTGCTCTGATTTCTTCGCGGGAACTGTCGTCCCCGGAAACGACATTGCCGCCGGCCGAAGAAAAAACGATTTCAGCCGGCGACCGGGAAATTACGGTTCAACTCCCGCCGCAGACAATCTTCGCGGAGGAAGAAAATTCTCTGTACGGACTGAAGTTTCTTATATATGCCGATGACGGCTTTCCGGAGGAGATCGGAAACAGTGCTTTTACGTGGTATACGGAGGAACTGAACGGCGAAGGAAACCCGTTGACCCTGGAGATTATACGCCATTCGGCGAAGGACTCCGATGACGGCGTGCTGCGTGCTTCTTATATTTTCAGAACAAAAACCGATCCTCACGTAATGATCGCACTGACGGTAGATTCACAAAAGCCGGAAGAATCCGCCCGCGCGCTTCAAATTATGTCGGCAGCAGCAAAAACAGGGAGGGCGTCAAAACGGAGTTAATTGAAAGTCGGCATAACGAAACTTCCACGACTATGAACTTTGGCTATATTATAATAATACAGCTTTTGCCCATTATGAGAAGAGCAAGAGTCACAATATGCAGCTCTATTGTAAGGCGCATCGTTGTCAACGATCAACTTTCGTGTACCATATTGATATGAATCTTCGGACGACAATTTGTTAAACAGAAAGATTGTCGGATCCAGCAGGGTTGAGGTTGAACCTCCCTCCGACGGCGATTTAGAAATTGCCTCTGAAAAGGCTTCCAGATGAAGGTGCCGACCATCCTGAGCACCTTTGCCAGTAGCGCCTTCCATGGCAATCATAGTGTTAGGTGTCACGATATCGCCGACACTTACATTGATCGAATTGCATTTCAAGTGGCAATATAAGAAGTAAACATCGCGGCACGAATTTCCATTTCCGAAGGCTGCATTAGGGTATTTGACCATAACAGTGTTTCCCAGATTTTTAGAGTAAGCCAACTCATCTGTGGCAAATTGCCGAATGTCTACCACTTCTCCAAAACCACTCGACATGATGTTATAAGTGGATGATACGGAGGTAAGTGAGGAACTCCCGATTAGATCAATTCCGTGGTGAACAGAAAAACGATATCCGTTGCATTTAATCCCATTCTTAGCTGCAGCGATCATTTCACAATCAGTGTCAAAATCCGCAGTCATTGCTGTGCAGCAGAAGGGGGAAACAAGGTATTGCTTTTTTGGCATAGTGCTTGTCGGTTCGGACGACGACCCTTCTTCGGTGTAATACCAGTTCT
>DLVP01000095.1 GCA_003445125.1 Oscillospiraceae bacterium
AACGATTCCAAAAAGCTCACCGCGAAACAGCGTGAAAGATTGTATGACGAGATTTGTAAAACGGCGGCTGCGTGGTCGGTGGCGTATGCCACGGAAAAGGAGATCGACGAGATCAATATCCTGCAAGCCACGTTTCTTGCCATGAAACGGGCGGTGGCGGGACTGAAGGTGACCCCCGATTTCGTGCTGGTGGACGGAAACCGTCTGCCGACGTGGGACTTTGCGGCAAAAGCAATTGTCAAGGGAGACGGAAAAAGTCCGTCGATTGCCGCCGCATCCGTGTTGGCAAAGGTCACGCGTGACCGCATCATGGAAGCGCTGGCACAGGAATTCCCGCAATATGAATTTGAAAAACACAAAGGATATCCGACAAAACTGCATTATCAGAAAATCAAGGAGTACGGAATTTCGCAGGTTCACCGCCTGAGTTTTCTGAAGAATTTGGATCAGCATGACGATTAAACGGGAAATCGGCGATTTCGGAGAGGATTTCGCCTGTAAAAAGCTCAAACGGCTGGGAATGACCGTGCTGGAACGAAATTTCTCGGCAGCGTGCGGGGAAATCGACATCATAGCGAAAAAAGACGACATTCTCGCATTTATTGAAGTGAAAACTCGGACGGAAAGCTTTCTGTATGAACCGATTTATGCGGTCACCCGTCAAAAACAGCAGAAAATCATCCGTACCGCGCAATGCTATCTGATGAAAAATCCCCTGGAACTTCAACCGCGTTTCGATGTGTTCGAGGTGATCCTCAAAGCGGGAACCAAACACCGCGTGCAGGAATACCATTATATTGAAAACGCTTTTTGGTAAGGAGAATGCCGTATGCGCCTGTTCGATCTGCACTGTGATACATTGACGTATCTGTGTTACCGCAGCTTGCCTCTCCTGGACGGGGAAGCACAGCTGAATCTTTCCAAAGGACGCTTTCTCGACGCCTGGACGCAGATGTTGGCGGTGTTTGTGCCGGACGGACTGCGCGGCGCGGAAGCGGTCGCGTATTATGAAAAAAATGTAGCTTACAGGAAGGCACAGCTTTCGTTGAATCTCGATTTTCGCCTGCACAACGGGGCGACCCCGCAGCTTCTGCTTTCCGTGGAAAGCGGCGCAGCATTGGGCGGACGGATTGAAAATGTCCGACGGCTGGCGGAGGACGGCGTGCGGATGATGACGCTCACATGGAACGGCGAAAACGAGTTGGGCTTCGGCAGAAATACCGATCGCGGGCTGAAACCCTTCGGCTTTGACGTGTTGCGGGAAATGGAAACCTGCGGGATCGTCGCCGACGTGTCGCATTTGTCCGATAAAGGGTTTGACGATGTGGCGTCGGCTTCCGAAAAACCTTTCGTGGCAACGCATTCCAACAGCCGCGCGGTGTGCAATCACCCGCGCAATCTCACCGATGAACAATTCGGCACCATCCGTGACCGCGGCGGGCTGGTGGGAATCAATTTTTTCGACGAGTTCGTGCTGTCGGACGGCGGCGACTATATGACGGCTTTGCTGAAGCATATCGAACATTTCCTGTCTTTGGGCGGGGAACGGTGCGTGTGCATCGGCTCGGACTATGACGGCGCACAAATCAACGAATGTCTGGATTCGTTGGATAAACTGCCTCGGCTGTGGGAGGCTCTGCAAAAAATCGGGTACAGCGACGCGCTGATTGACCGTATTTTTTATCAAAACGCCGCAGACTTTTTTGAAAGAGAAGGGAAGTAAACGATGGTTTATTCAAGCACACGAAGCAATGACGAAAAGGTGACGGCGGCGGAAGCCATTGCCCGCGGTATCGCCGAGGACGGCGGATTGTTTGTCCCCGATGAATTTCCGGAAATCCCCCTTTCCGAAATCGAGAAAATGTGCGGCATGGATTATGCGCATAAAGTAGCGTTCGTGCTGTCGCGCTTTTTGACGGATTATACCGAAGAGGAATTGCTTGCGGCGGCGCAAAAGGCATACGGCGGCGGAAAATTTGACGATGAAGAAAAAGTGCCGGTTGTGTCTCTGAACGATCGTACCCATATGCTGGAACTTTGGCATGGTCCGACCTCGGCATTTAAGGATATGGCATTGCAGCTGCTGCCGCATTTGCTGACGGCGGCGGTGAAAAAGACCGGGTACCGCGGAAAAACCGTGATCCTGGTGGCTACCTCCGGCGATACCGGCAAAGCAGCACTGGAAGGGTTCAAAGACGTGGAGGACACGCAGATTCTCGTGTTCTACCCTGTACACGGTGTCAGCCCCATGCAAAAACTGCAAATGGCGACACAGGAAGGAAAAAACGTGGCGGTGTGCGCGATCCGCGGCAACTTTGACGACGCGCAAAGCGCTGTCAAGACGTTTTTCACCGACGTTTCCTTTGCCCGTCGCCTTGCCGACGGCGGAATGAGGTTTTCCAGCGCCAATTCGATCAACTGGGGACGGCTGGTTCCTCAGATCGTGTACTATTTTTCCGCCTATTGCCGCCTGGTTTCCGACGGGAAAATCAAAGCGGGCGACCCGATCAATGTGGTTGTGCCCACCGGAAATTTCGGCAATATTCTGGCAGCCTACTATGCCAAAAGAATGGGACTTCCCGTACATAAATTTGTTTGTGCGTCCAATCGCAACAATGTGCTGACGGACTTCATCCGCACCGGGGTCTATAACCGCAACCGTGCGTTTTACGAGACGACCTCGCCTTCCATGGATATTCTGATTTCCAGTAACCTGGAACGCTTTCTGTATCATGTCTCCGAAGACAAGCCGCTGGTTTCCCGTTTGATGAAGGAACTGAAAGAAAACGGAACCTATACCGTTCCCGAATCGGTCAAAGCTGCCGTCGAAGCCCTGATGGATGCCGGAGACTGCGATGAAAATCAGACAGCGCAGACCATCCGTTCGCTGTTTGAACGGTATCGCTATCTTTGCGATCCGCATACGGCGGTGGCAGTGCACGTGTATGAGGAGTACGTCCGCCGCACAAAGGACGAAACACCGACCGTGATTGCTTCGACGGCAAGCCCCTATAAATTCCCGCACAGCGTGCTTTCCTGCCTAGAAGCCGCCGATGCCGCCGACGATTTTGCACAGATTGACGAGCTTTCCGCGCTCACGCACACGGCGGTTCCCGCGAATATCCGCGCGTTGAAAACGAAACCCGTGCGTTTTGATACGGTGATTGATAAAGAGGAAATGGCAGAATATATTGTCCGTCAACTGAATCTGAGGTGATTATGAAAATCTTTGCAATCGGAGACCTTCACCTGTCGCTTTCCACTGATAAACCGATGGACATTTTCGGCGGTTGGGACAATTATGTGGAACGCCTGACGGAGCATTGGAACCGTCTGATCGGCAAGGAAGACCTGGTAATTCTTGCAGGGGACACTTCCTGGGGAATGAGCCTTGAGGAGGCGGCGGAAGATTTTCGCTATATTCAGAATCTTCCGGGTGAAAAATATCTGCTTAAGGGCAACCACGACTATTGGTGGAACACCAAAAAGAAGACCGACGCTTTTTTTGAGGAAAACGGCTTCACTTCGCTGCATATCCTGCAAAATAATGCGGTGGAAACGGAAAACTATGTCCTTTGCGGCACCAGAGGCTGGCTGTTTGAAACGGGAGAGGCGCATGACACGAAAATCTTGCAGCGCGAGGCAATGCGGCTGGAGCTGTCGCTGAACAGCATCAGGTCGGAAAAGGAAAAAATCGTGTTTTTGCACTACCCGCCGATTTACGGCGATCAGTGTTCGGCGGAAATCATCGACGTCATGCAGAAATACGGCGTGAAGCGGTGTTACTACGGGCATATCCATGGAGCGGGCAGAAAATATGCTCTGAACGGAAATTTCGCGGGAATTGAATTTCGGTTGATTTCCGCAGACGATTTGGAATTTTGCCCAATACAAATTGTCTGAATATGCAATTTATTGGTGCAAATACACAATGACTTTTTAAACTGTTTGTGGTATAATTGTAAGGATTAAAAGTTGCCTATTCAGGAGGAAACAAAATGAGTTTAGTATCAAGCAAAAAGACAGACAAAAACCTCGTTGAGATGGAAATCAAGGTTGAGCCGCAGGATTTTTCCGCTGCCGTAGAGCGCGCTTACAAAAAGAACGTCAAGAAAATCCAGGTTCCCGGATTCCGTAAGGGCAAGGCACCGAAGTGGTTGATTGAACAGACATACGGAAAAGAATTCTTTTATGAGGATGCCGTGAACGATGTGTATCCGACGGCATATGCGGAAGCAGTCAAAGAAGCAGGCATTTCTCCCGTGGATCATCCGGAAGTGGAAATGGTTTCTTTGGACGACAACGGTCTGGTTTTCAAGGCAAAGGTCGTTGTGAAGCCCGAAGTTGAAGTTTCGGATTATAAAGGCATTAAGGTGGAAAAGAAAGTTGTTCCGGTCACCGATGCGGATGTCGATGCCGAAATTGACAAGAGACGCGAGAGAAACGGCAGATTGGTCAATATCGAGGACAGAACCGCGCAGAACGGCGACAATGTGCTGATCGATTTTGAAGGCTTTGTCGATGATAAGGCTTTTGAGGGCGGCAAGGGCGAGAATTATCCGCTGACCCTCGGCTCCAATCAGTTCATTCCCGGATTTGAGGATCAGATCGTCGGTCATGCCATCGGCGAAGAGTTTGACGTAAAGGTGCCGTTCCCGGCAGATTACCACGTGCCGGAACTGGCAGGCAAGGACAGCGTGTTCAAGGTGAAGCTGCACGAGATCCGCGTGCGCGAGCTGCCGGAAGCTGACGATGAATTTGCAAAAGATGTCAGCGAATTTGATACGCTGGATGAATTAAAAGCCGATATTAAGACCAAAATGACAGAGACAAACGCTCAGGCTGCCGACACCGAAGTGGAGAACAAACTGATCGATACCGTGATCGACAACATGAAAGCCGACATTCCGGAGGTCATGTACGAGCATGCAACCGATGATATGGTTCACGACTTCGAACACAGATTGGCTTCTCAGGGCATGAACCTGAAGCTGTACCTGCAATACACCGGTATGGATATGGATGCCCTCAGAAAGCAGTTTGCCGAGCAGGCACAGAAGCAGGTCAAGATCCGTCTGGCACTGGAAAAGATCGTAGAGCTGGAGAAGATCGAGCCGACCGAAGAGGACTATGACAAAGAGTTCGACAGAATGGCAAAGGCTTATCAGATGGAATAGGACAAGATCAAGGAACTGGTTCCCGTCGAAGAGCTGAAGATGGACATTGCCGTTCAGAAAGCGATCGATCTGATCAAAGATTCCGCGGAAATCGTCGAAGAAAAGGCAAAGAAGACGACTGCCAAAAAGACGACCACCGCGAAAAAAGCCCCTGCCAAAAAAGCAAAGACCGAGGATGCTGAGTAAGTATTAACGACGTAGGCTCAGGTGAAAAAAGCCTGAGCCTGCCTTTCATATACGGAGGTGTTTTTCAATGAGTTTGGTACCAATGGTAATCGAGCAGACAGGACGCGGCGAAAGATCCTATGACATTTTTTCACGACTTCTGAATGACCGTATCGTCATGCTTTGCGATGAAGTTAACGATGCCACGGCAAGCCTTGTGGTGGCACAGCTGCTTTATCTGGAAGCGCAGGACAGCGAAAAGGATATCTGCCTGTATATCAACAGCCCCGGCGGATCTGTAACCGCGGGAATGGCAATTTATGATACCATGCAGTATATCAAACCGGATGTTTCCACGATCTGCATCGGTATGGCGGCATCCATGGGGGCGTTTCTTCTGTCCAGCGGGGCAAAGGGAAAGCGGCTGGCACTTCCGAACAGCGAAATCATGATTCATCAGCCTCT
>DLVP01000142.1:0-465 GCA_003445125.1 Oscillospiraceae bacterium
GTCAGAATGACCGCCGCCGCATTTGTCGTTCGCACGAAACCGCACGGCTTAGCCGGAGAATCGGCGCGGATGCGCGCTGAAAATTCCGAGAAAAACACCCACATTCCCGCGGGTATGCCATGCGGCAATCGCCCGCGAACGAAACCCTCAACCCCGCCGACCGAATGTTCATGCGTTGAACGGATAAAAATCCCTTGCGGAATTTTCCGTAAGGGATTTTTTACTTTGAATTCAGACGCTCCGCCACGGCAATCAGCGCGTTTAAATCCGCTTCTTCCATAGAGCGGGCAAGCTCGAATAGCTTTTGAACCAGCTGCGGAAAAGCACCGTGCCGCATTTTTTCGGACGATCGCTGCCCGAAAACATAACCCTTTGTATGCCGCGAACCAGCTGCTTTGAAATGCGCGGATTTTTGCATTGCCTCTTGACAAACGAAAAGAAAGGTTGTATAATTTTAAACATTCT
>DLVP01000142.1:483-1585 GCA_003445125.1 Oscillospiraceae bacterium
CTGTGCATCTGATCTCTCTCGGCAGGAAACTTTCAAACGCCTATGCCGGGCTGTGTCTTCCGATTTGTCGGAAATATGGCATCAACCAGACCTGTTTTGACATTCTGCTTTTTTGCGCCAACAATCCCGCCTATAATACGGCGCGCGACATCGGGCAGATGCGCGGAATCAAAAGCGGCATGGCGTCGGTGGCGATTGAAACGCTGATTGAAAACGGCTACCTGCTGCGCACGAGCGACGAACGCGACCGCCGCAAGCAGCGGCTGGTGCTGACGGAGAAAGCCGCTTCCGCGGTTTCCGACGGGCAGGCAATGCAGGCGTTTTTCACCGCGACGCTGACCGAGGGGGTCACCGACGAAGAAATCGCCGCGTTTTTCCGTCTGACGGAAAAGCTGGAAAAAAATCTCACGCAGTTCAGACAAAAGGAGGCGCCGTCATGCTGAAAATTATCGTTTGTATTCTTGCCGGTCTGGGGGCGGGCGTCGGTACGGGGTTTGCCGGAATGAGCGCCGCCGCCGTCATCAGCCCGATGCTCATCACCTTTCTTCATATGGACCCGTATCTTGCAGTCGGCATCGCGCTTGCCAGCGATGTTCTGGCAAGCGCGGCGTCGGCGGTGACGTACGGAAAAAACAAGAATCTGGACATTAAGAACGGATTGATTATGATGTTCTCCGTGCTTTGCTTCACCATGGTGGGCAGCTATGTGGCGAGCATCGTTCCGAAAACTGCGATGGGGAATTTCTCGGTGTTCATGACCGTGCTGTTGGGCGTCAAATTCCTTGTCAAGCCCGTGCTTGAGCCGAAGGCGCGGTTTTCCTCCGCAAGCGCCGGACAAAAGGCGGTGCGTTCGGTGGTCTGCGGCGCGGCGGTCGGATTTATCTGCGGCTTTGTCGGCGCGGGCGGCGGCATGATGATGCTGTTGGTGTTGACCTCGGTGCTGGGGTATGAGCTGAAAACCGCCGTCGGCACCAGCGTCTTTATCATGAGCGCCACGGCGCTGACCGGAGCGGTCAGCCATTTCGTCATCGGCGGAGTTCCGGACATTGAAGCGTTGGTTCTGTGCGTAATCAGCACCCTTGTTTTTGCGCAGCTTGCGGCG
>DLVP01000142.1:1688-5588 GCA_003445125.1 Oscillospiraceae bacterium
TGAACGCCGTCGCCTGACGACCTTTTTCCCGCCTGTAAAGGGGACGGTTTGTGGCGTACGGCTTCTTTTTTTCCGATAACAGAGCAAAAAGAAAACGGCAAAAATGGATTTACAAAATAATGTTTTATAAAAAATATCCAAATGACTATTGTGTTTTCAATATTTACGTGTTATTATTAAATTGTGAATAATTCTACTTCGTATTCCGCGGTATTAGGAAAGGAGGGTAGTACGACTGATTGTTTTATTGACAATCAGTATAGTTCATCGCGAGTACGATTTTGTTACTATTCTTAATATAAACTGTAATATCGTAAGTTTATGCATTTTTATTTCAAATCAACATTTCAGAAGGGGTAAGTTTTTATGAAAGTGAAAAAGTTTATAGTCGCAATCGTCGCAGCGCCCTTGGCATTGAGGAGAGAAAGTATATGAAAAAAATACGTCTCGGTTTCTTGTTTTTTTGTGTTTTGACATTAGCCTCCTGTTCATTTTCACCGACAACGAATCCTTCTTCTGATGAACAACAGGTTCTGCAAAACTCAATGAACGAGACAATTTCTGTTTGTGATGCAGAGGATAAGGTAATTGATAAAATTGAGCATTATGGCTCTGTTACACAAACAGACGACGGTTTTATTTACTCTAAACTTTCGGAATGCTCTAAGCTTTCGGAAAATTCAGAAGACACTCATTTGGAAATGGAGTATTACCGTTACGATTTTTCAAAAAATAAGAGTATCAAATTGGGTTCAATTGAAGATTGGGCATATACGGCTTTCTATGATACTATTTATAGTAACAATCATATCTATATGCTTGTTACTACCGGTGATATATTTTTCGACGAATCAACGAATTATTTATACGATATCGATTTATCAGAAAACGTGATGTCTTTCACTGTGTTAGAAACAGGAGATTCTCCTTATAACTTTATGACACTTATAGGAAATAAAATTTTAATTGCCACTCCCGGAAGAGAAACGTGTTATATCAATGAATATGATATTCAAAGCAAATCTTTAAGCACAATAGGGGAATATGATGATCCCATCAGGCATATTTCATCCGATGAACAATATGTTTATCTTTTGCGGCTGAAGATGGAAACCGAAACAAATGCCCGACTTTATGTCGATGTTTATGATTGGAATATGGAGTTAATAACCTCTATTGATGTTACCGCAGCTATCTTTGAAAACGTTGATAAAGTTTTAGAACCAGAAGATGCAAATAATGAATTGCGTCAACTGGTTTCACATTTTGATGTAAACAACGGTTATGTGTACTATCAAAATTTCTGCGTAACAAGAGCCTTATTTGAGTTACAACCGGTGAATACTAACGGTACAGACAAAGAAGTCGCTATGAAGCAGGTAGTAAAAGCAAGTTCCAAATTTTCAAAAGCAGCAAATGCAACTGAAAATAATAGTGCATTGGTTTCGTACTATGAAACTTGTGATAATAGCATATTCATTTTAGATACCCACAGCAGAGAAATAAAACAATATAACTTTTTTGCAGAAAATCGAGACTATTATATTACCGATATGACACAAAATTCCAAAGGAGAAGTCCTGATTTTTTTAAACTACAAAGACCCTCAAACCGGGGAAAAACTTCCGCCGAAAGTATATTTTTTTAATATATCTGATTTGGAGAAACAAAACTAAAGCCGGGGAAGCTGTCATTGTGTATATTGCTTTGATACTCTGTTTTTGCGCAGCTTGCGGCGCTTTTTGCCAACCGCGCCCAGCCAAAGACCCTCAATCGTGTGACGGGCGCCATTTTGGTGCTGCTCGGGGTGTCGATTTTGTTGGTGAACGCCGTCGCCTGACGACCCTTTTCCTGTTTAAAAGTTATCGCCGCAAATGCGGCGGGAAAAACGACCGCGCCCTGCCGACGGCAGGGCGCGGTTCGGATTACGGCAGCGCGCCGAAATTTTCGGCGCGCGTCCGGTTTTCCTGATTCAGTTTTGTTTCTGATAAGTAATCAAGCCGATGGTGATGCTGTTTTCGTCGGATTTGAAATCGAAAGTGCCGGAATAGGCGTCGCTGCCCGATTCGTCGGCAGCAAACGAGAAGGTAATCTTGTCGCCGTCGATGGTGTAGGTTCCGCTGACCGACACAAGATCCATGCCGAGCGCCGAGCCGGTGATGGTGACCTTGTTTCCGGAAAATTCATAGGTCACACCGCTTCCCACGGTTTTGGCGGCGTATTTTCCCGACAGCTTTGTCCCGTCGCCGCAGGAAGTCAGCAGCAGTGCCGCGCAAAGAACGGCGGCAATCCACAGGGTGCGGATTCGGTTGTGTTTCATAGAAGTTCTCCTTTGGTGATAAAATTTTCTCGCGGTTTTCCGCGTTTTCAACGGTTTTCACCCCTGCAAAACGGCGGCTCTGAGCCGCTTTTTGGTTTCCGGGGAGGTAAACGCCGCATCGGAGGCATTGAAAAGCAGGGTTTTCTTTTGCGCGGCGGTCAGCCCGAATTCGGTTTCGGCAAGGGCAAACTCCCGCGAAAGGGTTGTGTTGGCAATGGCGGGGTCGTCGGTGTTGAGCGTCGCGCGGATGCCCTGCTCCAGAAACGGAATCAACGGATAGGACGTCCGGTCGCAGGCATGCGTCAGAAAATTGCCGGTGGGGCAAAGCTCCGGAAAAACGCGTTTTGAGCGCACAAGCTCGCACACGGACGGGTCGCTTGCCATGCGCACGCCGTGTCCGATACGCGAAGCACCCGCTTCCACGGCGATTTTCACATCCTCGGCGCTGCCTGCTTCGCCTGCGTGTACCGTAAACGGAAGGGACAGGGCGTGGGCTTTTTCGAGGAGAGAGCGGTAGTCCCGCGTGGGGAAAAGCGCCTCCGCGCCCGCAAGATCAAACGCGACCACGCCGCCGTCGGACACTGCGAATTTTTCCGTCAGCCGCAGGGTCTCTTCGTTCTCCCGCGCGCCTTTTCCGCGCATGGCGCACAAAATCAGATTCGCAGGAATCGGCGCGCGGGAAAGCCCGTGCAGCGCCGCGCGGATGACCGCCTCCTGCGAAAGCCCGCGTTCGGTGTGAAGCTGCGGCGCAAAGCGCAGCTCGGCGTAGATCACGCCGTCGTTTTGAAATTCGGACAGCACCAGAACCACCGCTTCGCTCAATGCCTCCTCGGTCTGCAAAAGCGAGAGCGGCAGAGAAAAACAGCGCAGAAATTCGTTCAGATCGGCGCAGTTTTCGGACACGCGCAGGCGGTTTTCGATCCCCTCGGGCAAAACGATTCCCTGCATTTTCGCCAGCGTGGCGGCAACCGTCGGCGTGACGGAACCGTCCAGATGGGCGTGCAGTTCAATATAGCACGGCATAAGCCCTCCTATTTTTTCGCCGTTCCGTCGGCATTGCGGGAAAACACGCACCCGCAAAACGGCTGACGGTACAGCCCATATTCCTTGGAAAGTGCAATGGATCGCTGATATCCGCCGCGCTTTTTGAAGTCGGACGGAAGATATTCAACGCCGGCGCGCGCCGCCTCCCGCGTGCCGATTTCGTTGATCAGCGGCGCGTTTTTATAGGGACTGACCGTCAGCGTCGTGGCAAACAGCGAGAACCCGTGTTCGCGGGCAAAATCCGCCGTGCGCGACAGACGCAGCGTGAAGCACTCGGTGCATCGCGCGCCCCGTTCGGGTTCGTTTTCCAGTCCCCGTGCGGCGGAAAAGAATACCGTCGGCTCGGTCGGATCGTCAATGACCTCCGCATGGCGGGCAAACGGCGCTTCGCGGCACAGGCGGTACAGTTCGTTCAGCCGCTTTTCGTACTCTGCGCGGTCGGTGATGTTCGGGTTGGAGAAAAACACGGTGATTTTCTCAAAAAATCGGCTGAGATACTCCAGCACATACGACGAACACGGCGCACAGCACGCGTG
>DLVP01000189.1 GCA_003445125.1 Oscillospiraceae bacterium
CCGCCTTTTCACGGCTGCGTTTATTCACCAGCACCTGACCGGTGATTTTTTCCGCATCGAGCGGATTTTCCAGAAAATACACTTCCAGCTGATGCTTCAGAAACTCGGTCATTGCCTCGGCGATAAATTTATTGGTAATTGCCTTCTTGGTCTGGTTTTCGTAAGATGTCTGCGTGGAAAACGACGACGACACCAGCACCAGGCAGTCCTCTACATCCTGGAAATTGATTTTGCTCTCATTTTTCAGATATTTCCCGTTTTGGCGCAAATACGCATCGATCTGCGACACAAACGCGCTTTTCACCGCTTTTTCCGGAGAACCGCCGTGCTCCAGAAAGCTGGAGTTGTGATAGTATTCCAGCAAACTGAGTTTATTGGAAAACGTCACGGCGAAATTCATCTTCACCTTGTATTCCGGCTTGTCCTCGCGGTCTCTTCCGCGGCGTTCGCCCTGCCACGTCTGCGTCGGAATCATGGCGTTTTCCCCGACCAGCTCGTTGACGTAGTCCGTGATTCCGTGATCGTACTTGAACGTGACGGTGTCAAACGTCTTGTCCTGCCAGCGCAGCACAAATTCCACGCCCGCATTGACCACTGCCTGTTTTTTCAGAATTTCTTCATAGTATTCCCGCGGAACGTCAATATCCGTAAACACTTCCAGATCGGGCTTCCAGGTGATTTTCGTTCCCGTCTGCCTGCGTGTGGTTTCCTCTTTTTTCAGCCCGCCGACCGGCTCACCTTTTTCAAAATGCAGGGTATAGCGAAAACCGTCACGGTAGATTTCCGCGTCCATATATTCCGACGCATACTGCGTTGCGCACAGACCCAATCCGTTCAAGCCGAGTGAAAACTCATAGTTATCGCCGTCGTTGGTATTGTACTTTCCTCCCGCATACATTTCGCAGAACAGCAGTTCCCAGTTATAACAATTCTCGTTGCGGTTAAAATCCACCGGGATGCCCCGTCCGAAATCCTCGACCGACACCGAACCGTCCGAGTACCGCGTGAGAATAATCTTTTTTCCGTACCCTTCCCTTGCCTCGTCAATGGAATTGGAAAGAATTTCAAACACCGAATGTTCGCATCCCTCAATCCCGTCCGAACCGAAAATAACCGCCGGGCGTTTTCGCACACGCTGTGCGCCTTTCAGGGAGGCAATGCTTTCGTTGGAATATTCGTTACTCTTTTTTGCCATCGCTCTTCTTGTCTTTCCCTTCCGTTTGATTTCCTATCATTCTATTGTACCCTATTTTTCCCCCGAGGTCAAGAGACGAACCGCAAAAATCGCGCAAAACCGCGGTGCCGCCTTTGGCGGCACCGCGGTCAGTTTTACCATTTGCGGTACGATGTACCGAGATAATCGGAAGGATCTTTATATTCTCCGTTGATGCGGATCTCAAAATGCAGATGCTTGCCGTCGGCATTGCCTGTCGCGCCCAGCGTGGCAATTTTGTCGCCCTGCTTTACCACATCGCCCACTTTTGCAATCAGGCTGTTGCAATGTCCGTACAGCGTCTGCACGCCATTGCCGTGGTCGATGATGATATGATACCCGTATCCCGTCAGATTTTTCACCGATTTGATCACAATGCCGTCCGCCGCCGCGTAAATCGGCGT
This sequence comes from Oscillospiraceae bacterium, assembly GCA_003445125.1. Taxonomy (GTDB): domain Bacteria; phylum Bacillota; class Clostridia; order Oscillospirales; family Ruminococcaceae; genus UBA11540. The sequence continues at coordinate 1,618 of DLVP01000189.1, forward strand.
ACCGACCGGCAAACCGCCGATATCCATACCGGTATGACCCTTGTATCCGTCGATGGAACAGGTCTGATATCCGCCGCGCGTCGGCCACTTGAATTCCCAATCGAACGTACCGTCACCCTTCGACGGCTGAATCGACGTTGACATATGGGTGCCGCGAATGACATATTCTGTAACAGGCTCCTGCGTGACGTTCACGCCGAGCACGTTGGTTTCCGTCAGAATCCCCGCCACGTACACCTTTTCCACCGTTTCGATTCCGCTGCCGTTTTTTCCGCGGCGCGAAACGGTGCTGACGCCATAGCTGATCGTGCTGTCCGGGATAGTCACCGACTCATACGGCACCTCCACCTCCCGTTCTTCGACCACTGTCGTTTCCACGCTCAGAAGCGGGCGATCCGCCGAAACGATCACCTCTTGTCCGATCTGACAGACTTCGGAAATTCCGGGGTTGAGCGCCATCAGCGTTTTCAGCGAAATATTGTTCTTATTGGCAATGCGGATCGGCGAATCGTTGGCAACCACCGTATAGGTCGCCGCATAATCCACCGAAGAATTCATCAGCGCATACAGCTCTCCGTAGTTCACCATCGAGCTTTCCAGATACAATCCCGCGCGCACCTGTACGTCATTATGGAAACGCACGGTTTCGTTTTCCGCACCGGTTTTATAGCTTTCCAGAATTGCCTGCAGATCGCGGCTCATTGTCTCGCCCTCGGTGGTTGCGCCGTAGAACACACCGTCCACATACAGACCGTATGCTTCCTCAAACACATTGCCCGAATGGCGGATCAATTCATTGCACAGCTCCTCGGCGCTCATCACTTCGGTGCTGTCCGTTACGCGTTCCAGTGTCATATGCGGCGCCAAATGATAAATTTCATCGCCGTCGCCGTAAATAATCCGCTGCTGCATCAGGCTTTCGCCCGCAAAATATACCGACTCATCCTCCACGCAGCCGACGGTTTCACCGTTCACACCGATGCGCACCACATACCCGTCGTTTCGCTGTGCGGTCACCGTCACCAGCAAAAAGGCAAGTGCCGCCGCAGGCAGAGCATAGCTGAACAGCACCCGCAGATGCTTCAGCAGCGCTGCGCCCGTCTGAGAAAACACGTGCCACACGCAGGAAAACGCATCCTTCGGACCGCCGACCTTCCATCCGCGCACAAAGGCTTTTCCCAGATGATACGGAGCGGTGACGAAAAAGAGAATCGCGTTAAAAATTTCATTCTTCAGAAACTTTGCCGTTTTTATCCCGAGTCCGGCAATCTCTCCGGCAAAATTCTTTGTCCGAACCGCCATTCGTCCCCCTATGCGGCGACATTTGCGCCACGCATTTTTGGTTCGGCGAATGACCGTCAATCCGAGTTGACAGCATACGGTAGTTGCATAGTTACAGATGCTCTTCCAAAACGGCGCCTTGCCGTTTTCCCCCTCCCTGCACAAATGCAGAAAACCCATGCGTACTCTCCTTTCACTTGACCATATGGAAGTTCAGTATACCATATTTTCGCCTTTCTGTCAAGGTTGGCGAAAATCGACGTTTTTTTGCGCATTTTTTTATTGACTT
>DLVP01000151.1 GCA_003445125.1 Oscillospiraceae bacterium
ACTTCACTTTGTCATTTAAGCAGTACAATGAAACAAAAGAAAGGTGATTCTCTTGAAAAACATCATTGGTTTTTCCCACGAAGCCGAACAGCCGCTCACCGCTCCGGAAGCAGTTCCCGTTCCCGTATCGGTTCCCCGCAAATCTGTGGTTCAGGTGTTTTTTCCCGCTCGTCCGATGACACTGGCTTACTACAACGACCGTTTCGATCTTCAGGTAGGCGACCTCGTGTATGTGAACGGCAAGCTGGAGGGATTGATCGGCAAAGTGGTTCAGGTGAACTATTCATTCCGGATCCGCCGCAGTGATTACAAAGAAGTGATTGCCAAAATCGACACCGACGTGCGTGGGACTTTGCTCCTTGCGGGTTCGCATTTTGTCACCTTCGATCCCACGGTGATTCCCGCGGAAAAGGTTCTCCGTTGGGTGAAAGCACCGTCGGATTTTTCCGAGGAAGAAGAAATTATCGGTTTGGACGACAATCTGCGGATTTCCCTGGAGCATCCCGATCCGGAACGGATTCGTCCGGAAATTGCCGAGCGCGGGAATGATTATTACCGTGAAAACCGCGTGCTCTATTTCTGTCTGAACGGCACCTCGGGACACGCAATCGTGGAGGGAAGCCGCATCTACGAAGTGGATTTCCGCTATGAAAACGGCGAAATCTGCGACCCGATCTGCGACTGCTATTGCAGCGGCGTCTGCAAGCACATCGTGGCAGCGCTTCTCCAGCTTCGGGAGACGTTGGATTTTGTTCGGGAAAATTATGCCGATGTCCCGCACGAGGGCAATTATCTTGCGGCGATCCGCAAAAACACCCTCTTTTCCTTTGCTTTTGAAGGAAAAACAAAAGGCGGATTTACGCTTCTGTGAATCCGCATGGCAATTCTTGACAAAAAGACACAAACATGATACATTAAATATCAGCTGAATTGAGGTGGACACTATGCCGATTCTGTTTTTACTTGGTATCGGTGTCGTTTACGGCATCGCGCAAGCAGACAAATACAGCCCGTCTACAAAGTATACTTCATCATACGGAAGCTCAAGACAAATCTATGAGAACAACATGAAAACGATCAAAAAGATCATGCGTAAATACGGCAGATAACTGATATACCTTCGGGGAGGAAATCTTACAATGAAATCAAGAGCAGCCGCTGCAAGACGGCTTCTGATCTTCTGGACACTGTTCATCGGCATCGGCGCCGTGGCGGGAGCAGTGGGGATGCTCTCGGATCCAAGCGGAAAAGCCATGGGAATGGACGCCATGCTTCCCTATTTTCAGGTGCTTCCCTTTGCGGATATTCTGTTTCGGGATCTGACCTTTTCCGGTTTTGCACTTTTGATTGTAAACGGGCTGACCAATCTGACTGCCGCGGTTCTGCTGTTTCTCAAGCGCAAATCGGGCATTGTTCTCGGTGGCATTTTCGGCGTCACACTGATGCTGTGGATCTGCATACAGTTTTATATGTTTCCGTTCAACTTTATGTCCACCATCTATTTTATTTTCGGTTTCTGTCAGGCGGCAACCGGCTATGCCGCGTGGATATTTTCAAAACAGGAAGCGTTTTCCGTCCGAAAGGCGGATTATCCCCACATCGGAACAAACCCCAAACGCCTGGTGGTCTATTTTTCCCGCATGGGCTATGTCAAAAAGCTCGCTTTGGAAGAAGCCGAACGCACCGGAGCGGAAATCTATGAGGTCAGATCCACCGAAAAAACCGACGGCACGCTCGGATTCTGGTGGTGCGGACGTTTCGGAATGCACCGTTGGGCAATGCCCATCGAGCCGATCGACATCGATCTGACCGCTTACGAACACGTCACCGTATGTGCGCCGATCTGGGTATTTGCCCTTGCTGCCCCGATGCGTGCTTTCTGCAAGGAAGCCGCGGGCAAAGTAAAGGAAGCCGATTATCTGTTGGTTCATCATACGGCGGGAGAATACAAAAACGCCGCCGATGAAATGGACGCTCTGCTGGGCATCACGCACACTTCCCTTCGCAGTGTGCAGTGTAAAACGGGTACTTATTTTCCGAAAAGGAAATCTATTAAAAAACGCCCTTGAGAAACTCAAGGACGGTTTTACACGGTTTTATACGGCACGCAGAGAAATTTCGGGGAGCGGCGAAAGTCCGAGGCGGTTGGCAAAAGTAAGCAGCGCGTTTTGCGATTCAATATCGGAAAGTGACTTGGGCGTATGCGCGTCGCACCCCAACACAATTTCATTTCCGACCTCCCGGGCAATTTTGAAAAAGCGCTCACAAGGGTACTGACGATGCCCGACAAACCCCAGCATATTCACTTCCAGAGGAACATTCATTTTTTTCGCGCCCTCGCAAAGACGGCGCATTTCGGAAGAATACCACGCCGGATCGCCGACAAAATTGGGAAGATCGGGATGTGCCACATAACTGAAGCATCCCGTGGACAGCGCTTCCAGCACGCGATCAACATAGAGGGTAAGCATTTCCTTTTCCTCCAACCGCGAGCCGAAATAGAGGGTGTTGTCCCCGTCGTAAAAATGCTGTCCGAGAATCAGATAATCCACGCCGAGTTCGCGGCAATATTCCCAAAGCTTTCCGAACATACGCGGCCAATATTCCGCCTCAAATCCGACATAAATTCTGATCTTGTCCTGATATTCCCGCGCAAGCTCCCGAATACTGCGAACATACTCCGGCGCTTCCTCCGGGGTCATGCGCATATTGGAAACAAAGCCGTTCGGGTAAAATTGCGGCGTATGATCCGAAAAGCCGAGAGTGGTCATTCCCGCGGCAATCGCAGCTTCCACATATTCACGGTCCGTTCCGTCTGCGTGGTGGCATCGGGCAGTATGGGTATGGTAATTGGCAATCATTTTCTCATCCTTTTCCGGCGTTTGTATGCTTTTTTATAAAAAACAACACTAGTATAGCACAAATCATCGGATTCATCAATCCGTTATTGAAAATTTCATCCGTTGCAAAAGAAAGGAAAATTCCCATGGAAAAGAAATGCTTCACCTATATGGAGACCGACACGCTCCCCTACATCGTCACTGTGCCTTCCGGACTGTCGGCAGACGAACGTCTGCCGCTGATCGTCTTTCTGCATGGCGCGGGCGAACGCGGCACCGATCCCGAAGTTCTTCGTGTTCACAGCGTCCCGAAGCTGTTCACCGATGATCCCGACTATCACGGTCTGCGGGTGATCACCCTCTCCCCGCAGTGCCCGCCCGACGACGTGTGGAGTGCCCATGTACACACGCTTCACGCGCTGATTGAACAGACCGTCTCGGAATATCCCATTGATCCCGACCGCGTGACCATCACCGGCGTCAGTATGGGCGGATTCGGCACGTGGGAAATGATCTGCCGCTATCCGGGAATGTTTGCCGCGGCGGCACCAATTTGCGGCGGCGGTATGGTATGGCGGGCAGGCGCGCTGAAAAACCTGCCGATCCGTGCGTTTCACGGCGACTGTGACAGTACCGTGCTTCCGGAATACTCGCTTGAAATGGTGCGTGCGGTAAACGCGGCGGGCGGTCACGCAGAGCTTACGTTATATGCGGGCGTAGGACACGCCAGTTGGAACAATGCCTACGGTCAAAGCGATGTGATTGATTGGCTGGCAGCACAAAAACGCCGTTGAGCAGCGGTTTTCCGAAATCGTATTTTCCGGACAAATTTTGGTTTTCAAATCGGCATTTTTGCGCATTTCACAAAGTTTTTTCTTCTGTCATTTCCTCATTGTCACAACAAAATTCACGCACGGCGCCAAAAATACCGTTTACGGACGTAAAAACCGGCAGCACTGAAAAATTTGAGGAAAAAATTGCGAAATATTGCAAAAAAGGTATTGACATTCCCGGCGTATTGTGTTAAAATAATTTCCGTCACATCAATAGAGCGTGCGGGTGTAGTTCAATGGT
>DLVP01000077.1 GCA_003445125.1 Oscillospiraceae bacterium
AGCGACGATCGACGGATTCATCGATCTGGAAGGCGAACAACTCAAAGATTTCGCCGTGAAATACGCGTTGGCTATGGACGAAGACGACGTGAAATTCTGCCGCGATTATTTCAGAAAGGAAAACNNGCCTGGCCATGGACCTGGGCGACATTGCGTTCTGCCAGCAGTACTTCCGCTCGGAGCACCGCGACCCCACGATCACCGAAATTCGCATGATCGACACCTACTGGTCGGATCACTGCCGCCACACCACCTTTCTCACACATATAGACAACATCTCTTTCGAGGACGAACTTCTTCAGAAAACGTACGAAGAATATCTTGCCGTAAGAAAAGATCTGCATCGCGAAAACAAACCGGTATGCCTGATGGATCTTGCCACGATCGCAGCAAAAGAACTGAAAAAACAGGGTAAACTGGATAAACTGGACGAATCGGAAGAAATCAACGCCTGCACCGTGAAAATCAAAGTAGATGTGGAAGGCGAGGATCAGGACTGGCTGCTGCTTTTCAAAAACGAAACGCACAATCATCCGACGGAAATTGAGCCGTTCGGCGGTGCCGCGACCTGCATCGGAGGCGCGATCCGCGATCCGCTTTCCGGCAGAGCCTATGTATACGGCGCCATGCGCGTGACCGGCGCGGCAAACCCGCTGAAAAAGCTGTCCGAAACCCTCCCCGGAAAGCTCCCGCAGAGAAAAATCGTTACCACTGCGGCAAACGGATATTCTTCTTACGGCAACCAGATCGGGCTGGCGACCGGCATTGTGGACGAAATCTATCACGAAGGCTATGCCGCAAAGCGCATGGAGATCGGTGCCGTCATTGCTGCCGCCCCCGCCGAAAATGTTCGGCGTGAAGTTCCCGCTCCCGGAGACGCCGTCATCCTCCTCGGCGGCTCTACCGGGCGCGACGGGTGCGGAGGTGCGACCGGTTCCTCAAAATCTCACACTGCAAAATCGCTTGAGACCTGCGGCGCAGAGGTTCAGAAGGGCAATGCCCCCGAGGAACGGAAATTGCAGCGTCTTTTCAGAAATCCCGCTGCCTGCCGCATGATCAAGCGATGCAACGATTTCGGCGCGGGCGGTGTGTCGGTTGCTATCGGCGAACTGGCAGACGGGCTGGAAATCAATCTGAACGCCGTGCCGAAAAAATACGACGGTCTGGACGGCACGGAGCTTGCTATCAGCGAATCGCAGGAGCGCATGGCAGTGGTGGTTTCCCCCGAAAACGTAAAGCCGTTTTTGGCGCTTGCCGACGAAGAAAACCTGCAAGCCGTCCCCGTGGCAGTCGTCACGGAAGAACCTCGCCTCATCATGCACTGGAACGGCAAAGAAATCGTCAATCTCCGCCGTGAATTTCTGAATTCAAACGGTGCCGAAAAGCACATCACCGCCAAAGTGGCAAAAGCTCTGTCCTATGAAAAGGAAATCGTCGGCGGCTTCACCGAAAAATTCCTGTCTTTGGCAGACGACCTGAACATCTGTTCCAAGCGCGGGCTTTCCGAGCAATTTGACTCCACCATCGGCGCGGGAACGGTGCTGATGCCCTTCGGCGGAAAATACCAGCTCACCCCGATCCAGGCAATGGTTCAGAAAATTCCGGTGGAGAAAAAGCACACCGACAGCTGTTCTCTGATGGCGTGGGGCTACAATCCGAAAATCACCGAAAAAAGCCCCTATCACGGCGCTTATCTGGCGGTGGTGGAATCGGTTTCCAAGCTCATTGCCGCCGGCGCGGAAGGCAAGGAGATTTATCTGACCTTTCAGGAATATTTTGAGCGACTCAACAAGGACGAGAATCGTTGGGGAAAACCGCTGGCGGCGCTGCTGGGTGCATTGAAGGCGCAGGTGGCGCTGAAAATCGCCTCCATCGGCGGCAAGGACTCGATGAGCGGAAGCTTTGAGAATCTGGATGTCCCGCCGACCCTTGTCTCCTTTGCGGTGACGACCGACAAAACCGCAAACATCGTACCCAACGAGTTCAAAAAGGCGGGAAACCACGTGGTTCTCCTCAAGCCCTCCTACGGCAGGGATCATCTGCCCGACGCGGATTCCCTTCTGGACACCTTCGGGAAAGTTTCGCGGCTGCTGCGTTCGAGAAAAGCCGTTTCCTGCTATACGCCGACGGTCGGCGGAATTGCCGAAGCGGTGATGAAAATGTGTTTCGGCAATATGCTCGGCTTCCGATTTGACGAAAATCTGTCCGTGCGTGATATTTTCGGATACTGCTACGGCGGATTCCTGCTGGAGGTCACGGAAGAAATCGCGGACGCAATTTTCATCGGAGAAATCACTTCCGACGGCAAAATCTCCTTTGCCGACGAAGAAATTTCGCTCAAAAAACTTCTCCGCATTTCCGAAAACAAACTGGAAAGTGTGTTCCGCTGCAACAAAGAAAACCCGAAAACGAAAATCGAAACTTTCTCGTACCAAACGCAAAAAATCTATGCGCCGACGGTGAAAACCGCAAAACCGAAGGTACTGATCCCGGTATTTCCCGGCACGAACTGCGAATACGACAGCGCCAAAGCCATGCGCGACGCCGGCGCGGATCCCGAAATATTCGTCATCAACAACCGTTCTTCGGAAAACGTCGCCCGCAGTGTAGAGGATTTTGCCAACCGCCTCAAGGCCGCACAAATGGTCTTTATCGCGGGTGGATTCTCCGGCGGAGACGAGCCAGACGGCAGCGGAAAATTCATTACCGCCTTTTTCAGAAACGCCGCGATCAAAGAACAGGTCACCGATCTGCTTGAAAAAAGAGACGGGCTGATGTGCGGCATCTGCAACGGTTTCCAGGCACTGATCAAGCTCGGTCTTGTCCCTTACGGCAAGATCATTGACACCGATGCCGGCTGCCCCACTCTGACCTACAACGCCATCGCCCGTCACCAATCGAAAATCGTGAGAACGCGCGTGGCTTCCAATCTGTCGCCGTGGCTTTCCGAAACCGAAGTGGGTGACATCTACTATGTGCCCGTTTCCCACGGAGAAGGACGCCTGCTTGCCGACGAAGCACTGATCCGGGAGCTTGCCGCCAAGGGACAGATTGCCACGCAATACGTGGACGACCGCGGGATCGCCATCAACGACATTCATTTTAATCCCAACGGTTCTTATTTCGCCGTCGAGGGCATCACCTCTCCCGACGGAAGAGTGTTCGGAAAAATGGGACATTCCGAAAGATATGCTCCGGACCTTTACAAAAACGTCCCGGGGGATTATAATATTAAAATGTTCCGTGCTGCGGTGAAATATTTCAGATAACAGGGAGTGTTGTTTTATGGCATATTTATCCGACATTGAAATCGCCGGCAACTGCAGGCTCAGACCCATTACCGAAATTGCGGACGCGGCGGGAATCGATGAAAAATACCTCGAACAATACGGCAGATACAAGGCAAAAATTGATCTTTCGATCATGAAAGAAAACGACAGAAAATACGGCAAGCTCATTCTTGTGACGGCAATCACCCCCACCCCTGCGGGCGAAGGAAAAACCACCACCACCATCGGGCTTGTCGACGGGCTTAAACGCATCGGAAAGCGTGTGACGGTGGCTCTGCGTGAGCCGTCGCTCGGACCGGTATTCGGCATCAAGGGCGGCGCTGCGGGCGGCGGATACGCCCAGGTCGTACCGATGGAGGACATCAACCTGCATTTCACCGGCGACTTTCACGCCATCGGCACCGCCAACAACCTGCTTGCCGCGATGATTGACAACCACATCAAGCAGGGCAACGAGTTGAATCTCGACGTGCGCAGAATCACCTGGAAACGCTGTGTGGACATGAACGACCGCCAATTGCGCCATATTGTTGACGGTCTCGGCGGCGCAGCGAACGGCGTGCCGCGCGAGGACGGGTTTGACATCACCGTCGCCAGCGAGATCATGGCAGTGCTCTGTCTCTCGGAATCCGTGTCCGATCTGAAAGAGCGGCTCGCGCGCATCATCGTGGGCTACACTTACGATGACAAACCCGTCACCTGTGCCGATCTCAAAGCCCAAGGCGCCATGGCGGCTCTTTTGAAGGACGCGCTGAAACCGAATCTCGTGCAAACGCTGGAAGGGACGCCGGCATTGGTTCACGGCGGACCGTTTGCCAACATCGCACACGGGTGCAATTCGATCATTGCCACAAAGCTCGCGCTGAAGCTCGGCGATTACACCGTGACGGAAGCGGGCTTCGGTGCCGATCTCGGCGCCGAAAAATTCCTGGACATCAAATGCCGCACGGCAGGGCTGACGCCGGATGCCGTCGTGATTGTGGCAACCGTCCGCGCGCTGAAAATGCACGGCGGACTGGACAAAAATTCCTTGGGCAGCGAGGATCTTGCCGCTCTTGAAAAAGGAATCCCCAATCTTCTGCGGCACATCGGAAACATGAAAAACGTCTACGGTCTTCCCTGCGTGGTGGCAATCAACCGTTTTCCGACGGACACGGATCGGGAAATCGATTTCATCATAGAAAAATGCAAAGCACTCGGCGTGAACGTGGTACTTTCCACCGTCTGGGCAGACGGCGGCGCGGGCGGCGAAGCGCTCGCGGCCGAGGTCGTGCGGCTCTGCGAGGAGAAAAACGATTTCCGCTTTGCCTACGGCCTTGACGGGACGATCGAGGAACGGCTGGACGCTCTCTGCCGGAACGTGTACCGCGCGGACGGCGTCTCTCTCACGCCGGAGGCAAAAAAGCAGGCCGCCCGGCTCACCTCGCTCGGCTTTGGGGGTCTGCCGGTGTGCGTTGCCAAAACGCAGTACAGCTTTTCGGNNGCGCTCGCGCGCGAGGTCGTGAGAATCTGTGAGGAAGAAAAAAGCAGTTTCACTTTCTGTTACTCTCTCGACAGCACCATTGAGGAAAAAATCGAAGCCCTCGTGCAGAAGGTCTACGGCGGCGACGGCATCACCGTGCTTCCCGCTGCAAAAAAACAGATTGAAATTCTCACCGCTCTCGGATTCGGGAAGCTCCCTGTCTGCATCGCAAAAACGCAGTACAGCTTTTCGGATAATCCCGCTCTTTTGGGCGCACCGAAAGGCTTTACGGTCACGGTGAAAAATGTGAAAGTATCCGCCGGTGCGGGATTTCTTGTGGTTCTCACCGGAGACATCATGACTATGCCGGGGCTGCCGAAGCACCCCGCTGCCGAAAACATCGACGTGGACGA
>DLVP01000081.1:0-142 GCA_003445125.1 Oscillospiraceae bacterium
GATTGATATGCCCCGCCGTGCCTCCGCCTGCCAGAAGAACTCTCATCGCCTTACCCCTTCTTTACATTTTGTCCACGCTTGCCTGCCGCGAAATCGACAGCAGCACGCCCATCTGCGCCAAAAGCATCATCAACGACGAACC
>DLVP01000081.1:166-2233 GCA_003445125.1 Oscillospiraceae bacterium
CCGTAGCTGAAAAACGGCAGGCTGATGCCGGTATTCGGAATGGTATTGGTCACCACAGCGATATTCAAAAGCGCCTGCAAGCCGACCTGTACCGTCAGTCCCACGGCAATCAGGCAGCCGAATTTGTCTTTGGCTTTCATGGCGATGACAAAGCCTCGCCAGATGAGCAGCGCAAACAGGATAATGATAATCGACGCGCCCACAAAGCCCAATTCCTCACAAACAATCGCAAACACAAAGTCGTTTTCCGATTCGGGAAGATACATATATTTCTGCCGCGAATTGCCGAGTCCGAGACCCATCAGACCGCCCGAACCGATGGCATAGAGCGACTGAAGAATCTGAAATCCCTTTCCGAGCGGATCGCTTTCCGGATGAAGCCAGAATTCGATTCGGCTCATGGCGTATTCGATGACGCCCGGGATCATGATTGCCACCACCAGTGCCGCGGCAATCATAATGCCGCCGAACACAAACCATTTCAGTTTTGTTCCGCCGACCAGCATGATCGACAGACCGATGCACATGATGATGATCGTTCCCGAAAGATGCGGCTCCAGCATCATCAGCACGCCGATCACACCCAAAATTCCCATAAACGGGAGAACGCCCCAGCGGAAGGTTTTCATTTTATCGCCGAACATGGTCGCCAGCTGTGCAAACATGATCGTGACCGCAAATTTTGCGATTTCCGACGGCTGCACATTGGCAATGCTTCCGATGAATATCCATCGCCGGCAGCCTTTGATCGGCGGCATGAACAGCACGATGACCAACAGAATCAGGGTAACGATCAAAATCGGAAACGCAAGACGGTGGAAAATCCGATAGTCGATATTGGAAATGACGAACATGGCAACCGTGCCCATCAGCGCCCAGAGAAGCTGACGGCTGATAAACGCAAAGCTGCTGCCTTCGTTATAGTATGCCGTGGCATAGCTTGCGGAAAACAGCATCACAAGTCCCAGTGTCAGCAGCACCATGACGAGTGTCAAAAGCGGAAGATCCATGGCTCCGCGCTTTTTTTTGGCTTTCGGTGCCGCGGAAGACACCGTTTTTGCGTTTTGCAACCCGTTCACCTCGTTTTTTGTTTACAAAGACAGCCAGACCGACAGAATCGCCAGCAGCACGCCGACCAATGCCACCGCGGAAAACAGCACAACGATTTTCACTTCGCTGTATCCGCTCATTTCAAAATGATGATGAATCGGCGTCATTTTGAACAGACGCTTTTTCGTGAGTTTATAATAAGTGACCTGAATCATCACCGAGAGCGTTTCAATCAGATACAGTACACCGACCAGAATCAGCAGCAGCGGATTGTCGAGCAAAAAGCAAATGCCCACCACCGTACCGCCCAAAAACATCGAGCCGGTATCGCCCATAAACACCTTCGCAGGGTGAAAATTCCAGATCAGAAATCCCATCGTGCCGCCCGCCAATGCTGACGAAAGTACGCCGGTTTCTTCATCGCCGACCATTCCGGAAATGACGATCAGTCCGATTGCGGCAACAAATGTCACCGACGACGCCAGACCGTCAATCCCGTCGGTCAGATTGACCGCATTGACAAAGCCGACAATCAAAAACAGGGCAATCGGATAGTAAAAGAACCCAAGCTCCCAGGAAACGTCGGCAAACGGAATGTACAGGGAAGTGGAAACCATGCCGTAGGCACGATCCGCCGCGTAAAGTCCCGCCAGATACAGCGCACCGATCAGCAGCTGCATGACAAACTTCTGTCCCGACGTGAGTCCCATATTCCGCTTTTTGACCACCTTGATATAGTCGTCCAAAAAGCCGAGAAAACCGTATGCCAGTGCCATGACCACCGTGATGAGCGTGCGGGTGAGGCGGTGCGTCATGAACGGCATCGCTTCATCCTTTGTCAGCGCGTGCATCACAAGCGTCACCGCCAATGCGGCAGTCATGCCGATCATGAACATAAATCCGCCCATGGTCGGTGTGCCCTGTTTGCTTTTGTGCCAGGTCGGTCCGTATTCTTCGATGATGTTCTGTCCGTATTTGATTTTGTGAAGATACGGAATAAACCACTTGCCCAGAATC
>DLVP01000081.1:2256-6444 GCA_003445125.1 Oscillospiraceae bacterium
CATAAAGGAAACGACGGCTGACACTATGATTGCCGAATTTGACATGATTTATTTCTCCTCGTTGAATTTTTCGATGATTTCTTCAAACTTCATTCCGCGGCTTGCCTTGAACCATACGGTATCGCCCGCCGACGCCTGCCCGCGCAGTGCCGTCACCAGCGCATCCCGATCCTCCGCCCAGAACGCCTTGCCGCCGTTTTCCTCACAGCCGCGCTGCATCATGCGGGCTTCGTCACCGTAGCAAAGCAGCAGATCGATTTTCTTCTGCGCGCAGAGTTTTCCGATATTAAAGTGTGCGGTCTTGCTGATGCTTCCCAGCTCCAGCATATCCCCCAGCACGGCAATCCGCTTTCCGGACATGGTCGCCAGGGTATTGATCGCCGCCTCCATGGAATCGGGGCTGGCGTTATAGCAATCCTCCACTACCGTAATGCCGCGCACTTCGGTGATTTTCTGGCGCATTCCGCTCGGCGCATAGTGCAAAAGACCGCGCACAATGGCGTCGTCGCTCATCGCAAACACTTTTCCCACACAAAACGCCGCCAAAGCATTATAGACATTATGCACACCGATGCACGGGATTTTTGCGTGAACCGTGTGATTTTCAAACACGATATCAAACTGCGTTTCGCCGTTTTCTTCGGTGATATTCCTGCCGCGGACGTCTGCGTCGTGTTCAATTCCGTAGCGCATCATCGGATGACCGACCTCTTTCACGGTGGAAAGCAGATCGTTGTCGGTGTTGAGAATCAGCGTTCCGCCGGGCTTGAGTCCGTCAAGAATCTCCAGCTTTGCCATCAGAATATTGTCCCGCGTTTTCAGGTTTTCCAGATGCGACACGCCGATCATCGTGATGACCGCCGCATCCGGCTGTGTCGCCTCGCTCAGCGCGTGAATCTCCCCGCGGTCGCTCATGCCCATTTCAATGACCGCCGCTTCGCAGGAGCGATCCAGGGAGAGAAGCGTTTTCGGAAGTCCGATCTGATTGTTGAGGTTGCCTTCGGTTTTTCTTGTGCGAAACGACTCGCTCAGCACCGCCCAGATCATTTCCTTGGTCGTGGTTTTTCCCACGCTGCCCGTCACGCCCACGATTTTTGCGGGAAGGGTTTCCCGATAAGCCCGTGCCAGCTGAAGCAGCGCCCGATCCGTGCGTTCTACGAGAATCAGGTTTTCGTGTGACGGGGACAACGGCACATTGCCCTTTTCGGCAATGCAGGCGCACGCGCCTTTGGCAAACGCCTCACCCACAAAACGGTTGCCGTCGAAATTTTCCCCCTTCAGTGCAAGAAACAAACTGTTTTCGGGAACATTTCTTGAATCGGTGGTCACTGCGGACACCGTTTTTTCACAAAAGTTTTCGCACTCCCCGCCCACCGCGGCAAGCACCTCGCTGAGTTTCATCGGTTCCATTTATTTTGCACTTCCTATTCCCTGTTCACGGATGATCCGCTCCACGATCTGCCGTTCGTCAAAGCAGACCGTTCCGAAATCCAACACCTGATAATCCTCATGTCCTTTTCCCGCCAACACCAGCAGGTCGCCTTTTTTCATATGCCCGATTGCCCATTCAATCGCCGAAAAACGGTCGGGAATGGTGACATACGGCGTTTTATACTCCTTGAATCCCGGCAGTGCGTCCCGGATGATCTTTTCGGGATCCTCCCGCCGCGGGTTGTCGGAGGTCAGAATCACAAAATCCGCGTTCTGCGCCGCCGCCGCGGTCATCATCGGACGTTTTTTCGCGTCGCGGTTTCCTGCGCATCCGAACAGGATACACAGCCGCCGTTTTCCGCAGAAGCTGCGGCATGCCTGTAAGATTTTCTGAATTCCGTCGGGCGTATGCGCGTAATCGCACAAAATAGTGTAATTTTCGTCGCTGTACAGCACTTCCGCTCTCCCGCGCACGCCCTTGCACGCGGCAATTCCCGCCGCACATCCGGGAAGGTCGATTCCCGCCGCCATCGCGGTGGTCACCGCCGTCATCGCGTTGGACACGGAAAACGGTCCGGGCATTTTGAAGGAAATCCGTTCAATGGCTTCCCTCCCCACAAAGGCAAATTTCACCCCGTCCGCAAAATAGCGCGGGTCTTTTGCCGTGAAGTCCGCCGCGTCGCAGGCAGCGGAAAAGGTCAGCAGCTTCACATCCGTGCCTTTCAGCCGCTCGCACAGGCGCCGTCCGTAACTGTCATCCCAATTGATAATCGCGGTTTTGCACTGCGAAAACAGGCGGGCTTTGGCTTCAAAATAGTTTTCCATGGTTTTATGATAATCCAGATGATCCTGCGTCAGATTGGTGAACGCCGCTACGTCAAATACGCAGCCGTCCAGCCGATGCTGATCCAGCGCATGGGAGGAAACCTCCATCACCGCATATTCGCACCCCGCCTGCACCATCCGCGCAAACAGCGCGTGAAGCTCCATCGGGTCGGGCGTGGTATGTTTGGCGGGAATATACAGATCGCCGATGAAATTGCCTACCGTGCCGATCAATCCCGTTTTGTGTCCGTTATACTCCAGAATATCCCGCACGACGCCTGTAACGGTCGTTTTTCCGTTTGTTCCCGTCACGCCGATCAGCTTCATTTTGCGGGAAGGATAGCCGAAATACGCGCTGCACATCATGGCATACGCAGAACGCGTGTTTTTCACCAGAATCTGTTCTTTCAGCCCCAGATCGCGCTCGACCACCACGGCGCGCGCGCCCTTTTTCAGCACATCTTCGGCAAATTCGTGTCCGTCGATCGTGAAGCCTTTGATGCACACGAACACACTGTTTTTCACCATCGCATCGCGGGAATCTCCCGTCAGTGCCGAGACTTCAAAGTCCTGCACGGTTGTGCTGTGTTCTACCTCGCGGAGCAGTTCCGATAAAAGCATGATACTACCCTTTCTTCATCAAAATCAATGCAATTCGTCCGTGGTCACAAATTCCACCGTGATCACCGTACCGGGCGCCACTTTTTCGCCCGCTTCTATGGACTGGGACACCGCCTTGGTGTTGCCCTGTGAAATATCGATGCCCGAAATTCGGATATTGAGGTTTTTGTTGGTCAGTGCCTTGCTCGCCTGCTGTCCCGAAAGTCCGATCACATTCGGCACCGTCACGGTTTCCTCCGTCGCCGAAGCGTCGGTATAAAGCACCACCGTGCCGCCCTTGATCAGCGGTTCGCCCGCGCCGGGCACCTGTTTAACCACCTTTTCGCCTTCGCCGATCGTTTTGACCGCGAAGCCCTGACTTTTCAGCGTATTGGACGCTTCATACGGATTTTCTCCCAAGAGATACGGCACACTCATTTCCATCGAACTGAGTTCGTCCTCCGAATACTGCGGCTCGATGCCAAGATACGGCAGAATGTCCGCCAGAATATTTCCGACCACAGGAGAGGCAATAACACTTCCGTACACGCTGTCGCTGTGCGGTTCGTCCAGTGCAAGCAGCACGGCAACCTGCGGATCGTCTGCGGGCGCAAAGCCCAAAAACGACGAAATACGTGCGCTCTTGTCGCCGCTGTCCAATTTCTCGGACGTACCGGTTTTTCCGCCGATGCGATAGCCCTTGACCTTCGCATAGCGTCCGCTTCCCAGTTCAACGACCTGTTCCAGGAAATTTGCCATTTGTTTGGAGGTATCCTCGGAAACCACCTGCCGCACCACCTGCGGAGACGTGACCTCCACGATATTTCCGTCGGAATCCAGCTGCTGCTCCACAATATACGGCTTCATCAGATTTCCGCCGTTGAGAATGCCGGAAATTGCCGTGATAAGCTGAATCGGCGTGACCTTAAACGTCTGTCCGAACGCCGAGGACGACAGGTAGCTCAAGCTCTCGCTGCCCAATTCCGTCAGGCTGTGCAGGCTGTGCACCAGTCCCGAATTGTCCGCCTCGCCGGGAATATCGATTCCCGTTTTCTTGTTCAGACCGAAGTTGTCAAAATACTTGTAAAACAGCGCGCCGCCCAGCTTCTGACCGATCATGATGAACGCCGGGTTGCAGGAGTTCTGAAGCGTCTGCGCCAGTGTCTGCGTGCCGTGATTTCTCGGATACCGCCAGCATTTGATATTATTGCCTGCCACGTTGATATATCCGTTGCAGGTGAACGTGGAATTGGCGGTCACCACATTTTCTTCCAGTGCCGAAGAAGCGGTGATAATCTTGAAAACCGAACCCGGTTCATACGGATCGGACAC
>DLVP01000074.1:0-344 GCA_003445125.1 Oscillospiraceae bacterium
CGCCGTTTTCCGCAACGATCACGCTTTCCACCGTCATTGCGGGTGTCCACACCTCGTTTTGGCGCATGATGCGCACAGTGTGCGTGCCATCGGACAGCTTGTCCGAAAACAGGTATTCGTGCGTGCCGGAAACAACCTCAAAGGTCTGATAGTCTCCGTCGTCGATTTTCACATGGAACTTTCCGTCGTTCCCGGTGATTACCGCGCCCGCCGCCACGCCGGTGCATTGATATTCATAGACAGCACCCGCCCAGCACGGCATTTTGTTCTTTTCATAGTGGCGACCGAAGGCAATGTAATCCTCCTCTGCGGGAACCACGGTTTTGGTGATGACCATGGCTTCG
>DLVP01000074.1:364-498 GCA_003445125.1 Oscillospiraceae bacterium
GGGTCTGGTCGTCGGCTTTTTTTCCGAACACTTCAATTTCGCGCATGGTAACGCCGACATACGAGGCAAACTGCGAAGCAATTTCCTTGCAGCGGACGCGGATATAACGGGCAATCGCCCCTTCGCCGAACTGT
>DLVP01000074.1:571-5458 GCA_003445125.1 Oscillospiraceae bacterium
AAACCGTCGTAAACTCCACGCCGCCGCGGGAAAATTCCACGTCGTATTTCAGCGCCCGGGAGGTTCCCCAGTGCAGAACGAGCGAGTCGATGGCGATGTTGGCGCCCAGATCGACCATGACATATTCGTTCATGGCGGCAGACGTGGTATCGGAAGCCCAGACAGAGGTAAGGTCACCGTCGGTCACGTGTTTGGCAATCATGAGTCCTTTCTGATTTTCGCTGGAAAAATAGACTCGGCAATTTTGTGCGAGGTTGCCGTTTTCATTGACGGTCGATTCCTCACCCTGTGAAGAAGTCGGCACTTTTCCGCCGTCACAGGAGCAGAGCAGCCCGCCGGCGATGGCTGCTGCCAGAAGCAGCGATAGCACTTTTTTCATAAAAAACCTCCTCAAATGAATGGCTTTATTGTATCATTTTTCCTGTTCCGCGTCAAGGTCTTTGAGACAAAAGCTCGAAATTTTGCCGAACTTCCGGTGAAAAATTTGTCAGCGGAAGTTCGGCAAAAAAAGGAGCGGCAACCGAAGTTGCCGCTCCTTTGAGAAAAATCAAAGACCTTCCTGAATTTCCCCCGCTTTTTGCAGGGCGACCTTGGCAATGCCCGGTCCGACCAGCTCGTAGATCAGCGTGCCGCACAGAACGACGGCGCGGATGGTGTCCGCGTAATCGGGGACGACCTGCTGCGCCACCAGCGTCAGACCGATGGCGACACCCGCCTGCGGGAACAGGGTGTAGCCTAAGTACTTAGCAACCTTCGGCGGCGCTTTCATCAGCTTGGCACCCGCCCAGGCACCGGTAAATTTTCCGACGACACGGAGCAGAATGTAAATCACACCGACCACGCCGATGGTGGGAATCGCGCTGAGCTTGAGCTCCGCACCCGAAACGGCAAAGAACAGCAAAAAGATCGGCGGCGTGATGTTGTCGCACAGTTTGATCATGTCAGGCGCAAGTTTGCTGAAATTGGTGAAAACCGCGCCCATCGCCATGCAGCACAGAAGCGCCGACAGCCCGAGCAGATCCGCTAATCCCGCCGTGAGAAACACCATTGCCACCGTGAGAATCAGGCGGTTTCCCGAAGAATGGAAAAACCGCAGCGGCAGCATGAAGAAAAATCCCAGCGCCGCGCCCAACGCCACAGCGCCCAGAATTTCACCGAAGGGCTTGAGAATCGACAGAATCAACGAGCCGTCGTTTTGCGCCGTCATGGTTTTGGCGGCGGTCACGGCAAATCCGAAGGCAATCAGCGCCACAGCGTCGTCCAGCGCGACCACGCTCATCAGCGTTTCCGTGACGGGACCCTTGGCTTTGTATTGCTTGATGACCATGATGGTGGCGGCAGGAGCCGTTGCGGCGGCAATCGAGCCGAGTACCAATGAGAACGGCAGATCGTATCCGGCAACCAACAGACCGCAAATTACGAACACCACGGCGACCATGGCTTCCAGAATGGCAATGACGATCGGCGTCATGCCGACGCGTTTGAAATAGGAAATCTTGAATTCACCGCCGATGGAAAAGGCAATGAAGCCGAGCGCAATTTCCGAAATGAGATCAAATCCGGACAGCACGTCGGCGGGAATAATCCCCAGTACGCTCGGACCGATCAGCAGTCCGGCGACAAGATAACCGGTGACGTTCGGCAATTTGACAAGTTTCGCCAGCTTCCCGAACAAAAGTCCTCCGAAAAGGAGGACACAAAGGTAAAGCAAGGTATTCATCTGCATAAAAAATCAATCCGAACCTTTCTTGTCGGCGTGCATCACGCCTTCCGAATAACCGATCGGTACGGTGAACAAAATACCGGTGTTCGGCTTTGTGAGATCGCCGACGATTGACACGATCACATTGCGGGCGACCGACACCTGTTCGTCGTCAAGTGCCATCATAATGGTGCGGTTGTCCTCACGGTTCGGTTCCAGAAAATTGCGCAGCGAACCCAAAAACGACATTTCGTCATCGTTGGTCAGCACGTGCGCCATGCCGGTGGTGTTGAAAACCGTAGCGCCCTTGATGCCGTGGTGACCGAGCTCGGCGAGCAGTCCTTCGAGCAATTCGATGCGGTTTAAAACGAAAATCATCATTTGCATAGCGAGTCCTCCTTATACAAAGAATAGTTTAACACGATTTTCAAAAAAATAAAGTGTTTTTTGAGATTTTCAGCACTTTTTTTCGGAATAAACCTGCCTTTTGCCGCTCACAATAGAAACGGAGGTGCAAAAAGCATGGACAAAAACAGTAAACTTGGAAAATTCATTGCGGGAAAAGGGTTCTATGCCGCGCTGGCAATCTGTCTGATCGGCGCGGGCGCCGCTTCGTGGATAGCCGTTGACAAGACCCTGTCGGGGTTGGAAAAGGAAAACCTGAACACTGAAAGCCAATCGGCTTTTTTCGAGGCAAGCGGTTCGACTGCCGACGTGGGCAAGAATCGCAACGACGTGCCCAAGCCCGTTACACCGGATTCATCCGACTCGCGGCAGACGTCGTCGGTGCCGCCCGTTTCTTCCGCGCCCGACACGCAGGAGACCGACTTGCCCGTACAGCAGAAGCAGTATTTTATGTTGCCGGTCAACGGTGAGATTCAACAGGAATACAGCAACCGCGAGCTTGTCAAATCGGTCACGATGGGCGATTGGCGTACCCATGACGGAGTGGACATCGCATGCGAATCTGGGACGGTCGTGCGCAGCTTTTCCGACGGAAAGGTCAAGTCGATTGCCGACGACGAGCTGTGGGGCAAGGTCGTAAAAATCGAGCATGACAACGGCTATGTGTCGGTCTATTGCGGACTGAGCGATCATATCAATGTCAAAGAAGGCGAAACCGTGGAAATCGGCAAAGTGATCGGGACAACCGGTCCGACTTCGCTGATCGAAGTGGCTCAGGAGCCGCACCTGCACTTTGAGGTGCAGAAAAACGGAAAGACCGTCGATCCCGTGAAACTGATTGCAGAACAATAAACGATTGCCCTCAGCCTGAAAGGGGCGGATCAGGGGCAAACCATGCGGCATCTGCCAAAGGCAGATGCCGCATGGTTTTGATTCTTTCTTACCGGGAAGAGGAAACACCCAAATCCACGGTTTCGCCGCCGCCGATGCGGACAGCTTCCTTGTCCACTTCGACCCAGACGTCGGTCGCCGACGGATTGTAGACCAATCGGCGGTCCCATGAGAACTGCAATCCGCGCAAAGCGGTGATATAGTCGTAAATCTCAATGTTGGTTGCAAACCATACGGTTTCCGCGTGTGCAATTTTCTTGCAGAATTCCTCAAAGCTCTGCCATTCGTTTTCGTGCGAGTCCAGCTCGTAGGAGTGTCCCCAAATGTAGAAAACGGGGAGATTGATCCAGGTGATCGTCGTGAACCGCTGCCACTTTTCGTCCAGATCGCTGCAAAAATGCGCGGTGGGATCCCATTGCATGAAGTCCTTCGGAATATAGAACCACCCGGTGCTGTTGACGGTGCGGCTGTACAGCATACCGCCCGCTTTCATGGCACAAATGACCTCGGAATCGTATGTGCCGAACGGGTAGGACATTCCGCGCACCACATAGCCGCACATTTTTTCGAGAATGGCGCGATCCTCTACGATCTCCTTGGTGCACAACGACAGCGGCATATGCTCCATGTGGGGATGATCGATCGTGTGGCAGGATACCTCATGCCCGCGATAAATGTCAGCCACAGCCTTGAGCTGTTCGTCGGACATTTCACGATAGCGGCTGCCGATCAGATGAAAGGTACCCTTGATGTCATAGCGGTTGAACATCTCGGCAAGCCCCTCGTCCTGCTTTCTTCCGTCGTCGAAGCTCATGGTCAGCGCGCGCAGCACCCCGTTTTTATATCGATTGAACTGTACCGTAAAAATCCCTTCCTTTCCTATTAAAATAAGTATAGCATACCTCAAAAGGAAGTCAAGAGAAAAAGTGAAATGAAAAATGAGATAATGAGAGAAAACGAGAAAAACATAGAGATTTCAAGAGAATGAGGGTTGTAAATTAAAAAAACGGACTTTTTGCTCTTGACAAACGAAAACAGATACGTTATAATAGACAGCGTTTGAAAAAGACACGAAATTTACAGGAGGGCATTCTTATGTCGACTTATATGCCGAAAGCAAGCGACCTTGAAAATCGCAAGTGGTATATTATTGACGCTGCGGGCAAACCGCTCGGACGCGTTGCCGTACAGGCGGCTACCATTCTTCGCGGCAAACACAAGCCTACGTTCGCTCCTCATGCGGACTGCGGCGACTTTGTGGTCATCATCAATACCGATAAAGCGGTACTGACCGGTGACAAACTCAACAAAAAATTCTACCGTCATCACTCCGGCTGGGTTTCCGGTCTGAAGGAAGTCAAGTATGCTGCACTGATGGCAGAGAGATCCGATTTTGCCATGACACTGGCTGTCAAGGGTATGATTCCGGACACCGTGATCGGCCGTAAAGCACTCACCAGACTCAGAGTCTATAAGGACGCTCAGCACGAGCAGACCGCACAGGCTCCCGAGGCATGGAACAGATAAGGAGGCATAACTGATGTACGAATCGAAACCTTATTTCTACGGCACCGGCAGAAGAAAGCATTCTGTTGCCAGAGTCAGAGTTTATGCCGGCACCGGTAAAATCACCATCAACGGCAGAGACATTGATGACTATTTCGGACTTGATACTCTGAAATTCATCGTTCGTCAGCCCCTTGCACTGACCGATACTCTCGGTAAATTCGATATCGTCTGCACCGTTGCAGGCGGCGGCGTGACCGGTCAGGCAGGTGCCATCCGTCACGGTCTGTCCCGTGCACTGCTTCAGTCCGGCGACGAAGTTCGTCCGATCCTGAAAAAAGCAGGCTTCCTGACACGTGATCCGAGAATGAAAGAGCGTAAGA
>DLVP01000074.1:5488-7973 GCA_003445125.1 Oscillospiraceae bacterium
CTCAAAGCCGCTCGTCGCGCACCCCAGTTCTCCAAGCGCTGATCGAGACTTCAAAATGCCCAAAAACCCTGGAAACTCAACGGTTTCCGGGGTTTTTCTTTTTGTCCTGTTCTGGCTCAACCTGACCCAACCAAATCGTTTTTACCGGGGACAACTCGGGGACAACTCCCCTTTTTTCGTCTTTATGGGACAACTTCGGGGACAACCACGGGAACAACTTTTAGGCATTTGGGGGTAACAATATCGGCGCTTATCCTGCCTATCTCTTTCATTTGAAACGCTTTGTCACAACGTGAAGTAAAGAAAACCGAATAAAACCATCTTGTAGCCCTTGTGGAATCACCTATCACTGTATTGCAGTGTGTGCTTTTTCGGTGAACCGCTGCTTCGTTCCTCAATTTGAAAAATGTGCGGATAAATGCCTGTGATCGTGACCTGCTCATTTTTTAGATTGATTTTCGGATTCGTTAACGCCACATTTATGCGAATATGCGGATCGGTATTGTAGAGCCGCTGAAGCTTGGCTCTTATAGTGTCAAGAGAGTTCATTACTGCCTCCATGAATTAATAAGGTAAGCCGCCCGATATGCTCAGGCGGCTTTTGGGACTTACTCGAAATATTCGGAAACATCGGTCTTGTCGTTGTACTGTTTTCTGACATGAACTACAACAGAACCATCTTCCTGCTCGACGGTATCAATGATTTGATATCTCGTCTTTGTGCGTTCGAGAGTCGCCTTGTAATGCTCAACTTCTTCTTTGTTGATCTGCAATGCACGCTCCTTAGTATAACCCATTTCCGGCTTCTGTGCAAAAATCAAGGTTTGAAGAATACAAGCTGCCTTTACACGCTTCACAGCAAACACCTCCTTTTGGTACAATACATTACGGCAGAAGTATCAGACCTATAATGCGGAGAGATGTTTGAGCAAAAACAGTGACGGTGATAAGACGGCTGCCGTCGAATTATCGGCTGAAATCACTCTCTCGGTAGCTTTGCTACATATCCATTATAGCATATTTTTCGAAAAAAATCACGCAAAAACATTTGAAAAATTTTGAGTTTCCTGCTATAATAATACTATCGTGTAGCAGAAAATGCGTAAGTCCAGGTTAACGGACTTACGCATTTTCTATTTTGAAAGAAGGGTGATTTTTATGGATACCGAAAATCAGTTTTTGGGGACGGAGCGCATCGGTAAGCTCATGAGCAAGTATGCCGTCCCCTGCATCATTTCGCTGCTGGTAGGCGCACTGTATAACATCGTTGACCAGCTCTTCATTGCTAACGCAAGCTATCTCGGCTCTTACGGCAATGCAGCAAACACCGTCGTGTTTCCGCTTACGGTGGTTGCCCTCGGTATTGCCGTGTTCATCGGAGACGGCTGCTGTGCATTCGTGAGCATTGCTCTCGGACGCAAAGACCGTGAGGATGCGCATAAGTCCGTCGGCAACGCCGTGGTGCTTTGCGTAGTAAGCAGCCTTGTGCTGACGGCTGTTTACCTCATTTTCAGCGAGCCGATCCTTGCCATGTTCGGCGGAACGGTCAACGAGGAGACCCACGCATTTGCAAAGGAATACTTTTTCTATATCACGCTGGGCGTTCCGTTCTATATGTTCGGACAGGCGATGAACCCTGTGATCCGAAGCGACGGAAGTCCGAAATTCGCCATGGTCGCCACTGTTTCCGGTGCGATCACGAATGTGATTCTTGACCCGATTTTCATTTACGGATTCCGCTGGGGCATGATGGGTGCGGCAGTTGCTACCGTGATCGGTCAGGTGCTGACGGCGGCGCTTTCCATTTGGTATCTGCGGCGCATGAAGGTCGTCAAGCTGGAAAGAAGCAGCTTCCGCCTCGATTGGAAACTGATTCCGAAATTCCTTGTTTTGGGCCTTACCAGCTTCCTTGCACAGATATCGCTGGTTATTTCGATGGCGGCTGTGCAGAATATGTGCATGAAATACGGTGCGAAAGACCCCATCTTCGGACAGCAGGAGTATGCACAGATCCCGCTTGCCGTCCTCGGCATCGTCATGAAATTCTTCCAAATCGCTATCTCCATCGCCATCGGCATGGCGGCAGGATGTATCCCGATTGCAGGCTACAATATCGGCGCAAAGAAGAAGGATCGCGCCAAAGCGCTATTCTCGAAGCTGCTGCTGGCAGAGTTTATCGTCGGTGCCGTTGCTCTGGTGATCGTAGAGGTATTCCCGCTGCAAATTGCCACACTGTTTGGTGCAGCTAATGAGAGCGTCTATTATGTGGATTTTACTTTGAAATGTTTCCGCATTTATCTCTGTCTGATGCCGCTTGCGACTTTAAATAAAGTAATATTTATCTATTTGCAGGCACTTGGAAAGGCTTTTGCCTCAACCGCCGTTTCCATGACCCGTGAAATTATTTTCGGCGTATCGCTGCCCATTATTCTGCCGATCTTTTTCGGGCTGGACGGTCTTTTGTGGTCGTTCCCAGCAGCAGATA
>DLVP01000137.1:0-1818 GCA_003445125.1 Oscillospiraceae bacterium
GCCGGCGGCGATGCCGTCACCGGCGCGGCTACCGTGATTCTTGCCATGGGCGCGGGAAAAGCTGCTGCCAAGGCGATTGACGAATACATTCAAAGCAAAAAATAAACGGTTTTGCAGGCGCCCCTCCGTCGGAGGGGCGCCTGTTTCTTTGTCCGAAAGTCCCCGATGAAACCGCACCGATTCGCGGTTTCCGATCCTACACAAAAAAATCCGTCTCCGCCAAAGAATCTTTGACGGAGACGGATTTAAATTTGAGGAAAATTAAAAAAGGAACAGGAAGTCAATCCTGCTCCTCTTTTTTGCCCACCGCCCAATTTTCGGTGGGCAAACGGTGGGCAATATAGTTTTTACGGTTTTTTCTGTGGGAAATCCGGGACTCACAAAAAGTCCGGAAAGCCCTGATTTCATGCGTTTTTGTTTGCTTCCTCGGCAGCCACGGCGCAAGCCACGGTCGCACCAACCATCGGGTTGTTGCCCATACCGATCAAGCCCATCATTTCCACGTGAGCCGGAACGGAGGAGGATCCCGCAAACTGAGCATCGCCGTGCATACGACCCATGGAGTCGGTCAGACCGTAAGACGCAGGTCCTGCCGCCACGTTGTCCGGATGCAGGGTACGTCCCGTACCGCCTCCGGAAGCCACGGAGAAGTACTTTTTGCCGTTTTCGATCGCCCATTTTTTATAGGTACCTGCCACCAGATGCTGGAAGCGGGTCGGGTTGGTGGAGTTACCGGTGATGGAAACCTCCACGCCTTCCTTCTTCATGATCGCCACGCCTTCCAACACGTCGTTGGCGCCATAGCACTTGACCTTCGCCTTATCGCCGTCGGAGAAAGCCTTCTCGCGGACGACCTTCAGTTCGCCGGTCTTGAAATCATAGTCCGTCTCCACATAGGTGAAGCCGTTGATTCTCGAAATGATATACGCCGCATCCTTGCCCAAGCCGTTCAGAATGACTCTCAACGGAGTTTTTCTTGCCTTGTTTGCGGTTTTGGCAATACCGATTGCGCCTTCTGCCGCGGCAAAGGACTCGTGTCCTGCCAGGAAGCAGAAGCACTGGGTCTCTTCGCTCAGAAGCATCGCGCCCAGGTTGCCGTGTCCCAGACCGACCTTGCGCTGTTCCGCAACGGAGCCGGGAATGGTGAACGCTTCCAGACCTTCACCGATCGCTGCGGCACATTCCGCTGCGCTCTTCAGCCCGCGTTTGACGGCAATTGCCGTACCGAGGGTGTATGCCCAAACAGCGTTATCAAAACAGATCGGCTGAACGCCTCTTACAATTTTATCGCAGTCGATGCCTTTTTTCAGAAGCATTTCGTTGCAGGCATCCAGACTTTCCAGACCGTTTGCCTTCAGGCAAGCCTCAATTTTCGGCATACGGCGATCCATAGATTCAAAAGTAGCCATTCGACACATCTCCTCTCTTATTCTTCACGCGGATCGATGTACTTCGCAGCACCGTCGTAGCGTCCGTAGGTTCCGACGTTCTTCTCATACGCTTCCTTGGGATCCGCACCGTGACGGATCGCTTCCATCATCTTGCCCAGACGGACAAACTGATAGCCGATCACTTCACCGTTTTCGTCTACCGCCAGCTTCGTGATATAGCCTTCGGTCAGTTCCAGATAGCGAACGCCCTTGGCACGGGTGGAGAAGATCGTACCGGTCATGGAACGAAGTCCCTTGCCCAGATCCTCCAGTCCTGCGCCGACGGGAAGTCCGTCATCGGAGAACGCGGTCTGGCTTCTGCCGTAGACGATCTGCAAAAACAGCTCGCGCATTGCCACGTTGATAGCATCGCACACCAGGTCGGTGT
>DLVP01000137.1:1871-5559 GCA_003445125.1 Oscillospiraceae bacterium
CGGAGCAGCCGATCGTTTCGACCAGTGCTTCCTCGATGACACCGTTTTTGATGTTCAGCGACAGTTTGCAGGTACCCTGCTGCGGTGCGCACCAGCCCACGCCGTGCGTATAACCGCTGATGTCTTTGATCTCATAGGCCTTCACCCAACGGCCTTCCTCCGGAATCGGAGCCGGACCGTGATGCGGACCCTTGGTGAGAGGACACATTTTCTCGACTTCATGAGAATAATTCATAGAAAGTTCTCCTTTCAAGGTTTTATAATAATGCTTGTCCGAAAACAAGGCCTTTATTACATACAGGTTTATTATACTATGACTTTTGCGGTTTATCAAGTGGATTTTGTGAATTTTTCCTTCATTTTTCACTTGCCTATTCGCATATTCTATGTTAGAATGGTAGTATCTTTGTATTCTATTACGCTTTGAGGGTGTTTTTTATGAATAAACTGAATGTCGGCGTTCTTTTCGGCGGAAATTCCACGGAATACGAAGTTTCGTTGATCTCCGCCACTTCCGTACTGCGCAATCTTGACCGCGAGCGCTTTGAACCGATCATGATCGGCATTTCCCGCGACGGTCGGTGGTTCCGTTATTTCGGCGATCTGGAGAGCATCGAAAACGGAAAATGGATCGACTCGGACAAAAAGATTCCCGCATTCATTTCGCCCGACAGTACCGAACACTGCCTGTACGACATGGAAAACGACAGGCTCACTGCGCACCGATTGGACGTGGTGTTCCCCGTTCTGCACGGGAAAAACGGCGAGGACGGCACGGTGCAGGGGCTGCTCGCATTGGCACAGATTCCGTTTGTCGGCTGTGACACCGCCGCCAGTGCCGTTTGCATGGACAAAGAATTGACGCACATTGTGCTGTCGCATTACAACATTCCCGGTGCCCGTTGGGTCACCTTCCGCGAGGACGACCGCGAAAACTTTCCCGCGCTGTGCGCACAGGTGGAAAAAGAGCTGGGATTCCCCGTTTTCGTCAAGCCCGCCCGCGCGGGGTCTTCGGTCGGCGTAAGCCGGGTGAATATGCCCTACGAGCTGGGCGACGCGCTGAAAAAAGCGTTTGAGGTCGATTCCAAAGCCGTGGTGGAGGAATTCATCGACGGCAAAGAGGTCGAATGTGCCGTGATGGGCAACCGTTTCCCGAACGCTTCGGTGCTCGGCGAAATCGTTCCGTGCAATGATTTTTACGACTATGATGCCAAATACGCTTCCGAATCCGAAACCCATATTCCCGCCCGTCTGGATGAAAAAACCACCGCACTTGTGCAGAAAACGGCAGTACAGGCGTACAAAGCACTGGGGTGCCGCGGGCTGACGCGCGTGGACTTCTTCGTGAAAAAAGACGGTTCCGTGATTCTCAACGAACCCAACACCCTGCCCGGATTCACTTCTATCAGTATGTACCCGAAGCTCCGTCAGGCAGACGGCACTTCTTATCAGACTGTCATTTCTCAGCTGATCGATCTGGCGCTTGAAAATCAGAAGTAGGAGGAGATTCCATGGACAATCGTCCCATCGGCGTGTTTGATTCCGGCGTCGGCGGTCTGACTGCCGTAAAGGAACTGCACCGTATTCTTCCCAACGAAAATCTCGTGTTCTTCGGCGACACCGGGCGCGTACCCTACGGCACGAAAAGCCGCGCCGTGGTTCAGCGCTACGCCGCGCAGGACATCGCTTTTCTCAAGCAGCATGACGTGAAAATGGTGGTCGCCGCCTGCGGCACCGTCAGTTCCACGATCACCGATGACATGGTCCGTTCCGTCGGCGTTCCGTTCACCGGGGTGGTGATCCCCGCCGCGCAGAGCGCCTGCGCCGCAAGTGCCACCGGACGCATCGGCGTCATCGGTACGCCGACCACCATCCGCAGTATGTCCTACGGCAAAGCCATCCGTGCCATTCGCCCGAATGCCGTCATCATCGGCAAGGCGTGTCCGCTGTTTGTCCCGTTGGTGGAAAACGGGCTGGTGGACAAAGACAATCCCATCACACGGCTGACCGCGGAAATGTATCTGAAAAGTTTTCTTGAGGAAGACGTGGACACCGTGATTCTCGGCTGCACCCACTTTCCCGTCATCCGCGACGTGATTGCCGATGTACTGGAGCACAAACCGGTACTGATCGACGCGGGACAGGTGACCGCACAGTACGTCAAAAAATTCCTGACGCAGCACGATCTGCTCACTTCTTCCGACAGCGAGGGCAGCGAGCGCTTCTTTGTCAGCGACAGCACCGAAGATTTCTGCCGCACCGCCTCGATCTTTCTCGGACACGACATCAAGGGCAGCATCGAAGGTGTCGATATCGAAAAATATACCGTTTGAGGAACATCATGAAAAACAACGCACAAATCCGCATCCGCGGCACACAGGTCGTCAACGGCGAAAAGGACTGCATTGAACTGACCACCGAGGGCTTTTTCTGTGAAAAGGACGGTTCGTACTTTATTTCCTACCGTGAAGACGAGCTGGTGGGTGTAAAGGGAATGAGCACCACGATTAAAATTGAAGGAGAATCCCGCGCCGTCGTGATGAAGGGCGGTCCGACTCCCTCCACGCTGATTATTGAGCCGCAAAAGCGCAACCTTTGTCACTATGCCACGCCTTACGGCAATCTGCTGTTCGGCATCAGCAACGCGAAAATTCACGCAGGATTCGATGAAAACGGCGGAAGTGCGAACATCCGTTACAGTCTGGATGTCAACACTGAAACCTTCAGCGACAATGTGCTGGACATAAAAGTAAAACGCAGTTGAAAGGACTTTTTTCTATGGTCAATCTTTTTGATGAAGCAAAACAGCAAATTCGCGAGCGTCTGACCGACGCACTGACAAAAGCCATCCGTGACGGGAAGCTCCCCGAGGGCGAGATCCCCGCGTTTACCGTGGAAGTGCCTGCCGACAGTGCGCACGGCGATTTCGCGTCGAACATTGCCATGGCGTCGGCGCGCGTATTCCGCCGCAGTCCGAAAATGATTGCCGACATTCTTGCCGAAGAAATCTCTTTGCAGGACAGCTTTCTGGATCACTGTGAGGTTGCCGGCGCGGGATTTCTGAACTTTTTCCTCAACAGACAATGGTACGGCGACTGCGTGAAAACCGTGCTTTCCGAAGGCGAACGGTACGGCCGCTCCGACTACGGCGCGGGCAAGCGGTATCTGGTGGAATTTGTTTCCGCCAACCCGACCGGTCCCATGCATATCGGCAACGCCCGCGGCGGCGCAATCGGCGACGGCATCGCTTCGGTGCTGGAATGGGCGGGATTTGAAGCCTCCCGCGAGTTCTACGTCAACGACGCCGGCAATCAGATTGCCAAATTCGCGCTGTCTCTGGATCTGCGCTATCAGCAGCTGTACCGTGAGGGCATCGAAATGCCCGAGGACTCCTACCACGGACAGGATATCATCGACCATGCCAAGAATTTTGCCGCGCTTTACGGCGACAGCTATCTTGACAAAAGCGAGGAAGAGCGCCGTCGGGCGTTGGTGGACTATGCGCTTCCGCTGAACATCGAAGGGCTGGAGCGCGATTTGAAAAAATACCGCATCACCTACGACAACTGGTTCCGTGAATCCTCCCTGCATCAAAGCGGCGAAGCCAAGAAAGTGGTGGACATGCTCACCGAGCGCGGCTTCACCTACGAGCAGGACGGGGCGCTGTGGTTCAAAGCCGAGCAGTTCG
>DLVP01000137.1:5648-6189 GCA_003445125.1 Oscillospiraceae bacterium
TTGCATACCACTACAACAAGCTGGTCACCCGCGGCTATGACATTGCCATCGATGTGCTGGGCGCGGATCACCACGGCTATGTACCGCGTCTGAAAGCCGCTTTGCAGGCATTGGAGGTCAATCCCGACCGTCTGAAGGTGGTTCTGATGCAGATGGTGCGTTTGGTACGCGGCGGCGAAGTGGTCAAGCTGTCCAAGCGTTCGGGCAAGGCAATCACGCTGGTGACGCTTCTGGATGACATTCCGATTGACGCCGCGCGGTTTTACTTTAACCTCCGCGAAGCCGATTCGCAGTTTGATTTTGATCTGGATCTGGCGGTGGAGCAGTCCTCGCAGAATCCGGTGTATTATGTGCAGTATGCGCACGCGCGCATTTGCAGCATTCTCAAAAACCTTGCCGCCGAAGGCATTGACACCGCTCCCTGCGCCGACCGTGCGGGCGAGCTGCTCACTGCGGACGAGGAGCGACAGCTGATCCGCCATCTGGCGTTTTTGCCCGCGCAGATTATCGAAGCCGCAAAGGATCTCGACCCGTCCAAGAT
>DLVP01000211.1 GCA_003445125.1 Oscillospiraceae bacterium
CATGTAGTTGAATTCAAGGAAGCTCAGTCCGCGTTCCATGCGCTGTTTATAGCACTCTGCACGCAGCATGTTGTTCACGGAGAAGCAGGCGCCGACATCACGGAGCAAATCCACATAATTCAGTTTCAGAAGCCAGTCGGCATTATTTACCATAATGGCGGCATCTTCGCCGAAATCGATGAAACGCTCCATTTGTTTTCTGAAGCAGTCGCAGTTGTGCCGGATGGTTTCCTCGGTCATCATCGAACGCATATCCGTGCGTCCCGACGGGTCGCCGATATGACCGGTACCTCCGCCGATCAGAACCACGGGTTTATTTCCCGCCATTTGCAGGCGTTTCATCAGACACAGCGCCATAAAATGGCCAACGTGCAGAGAATCGGCAGTCGGATCGAAGCCGATATAGAACTTCGCACCGCCGTTATTGATCAGTTCCCGGATTTCCGGTTCATCGGTTACCTGGGCGATCAGCCCGCGTGCTTGCAATTCTTCGTAAATTCCCATAAAATCCTCCTTATAATGCAAAAAAATCCCCTGTCAAAAGACAGAGGACGAAAAATCGTGTTACCACCTCAGTTTGCCGCTTCCTCTCGAAGGCGACCTCAGCGAGTACAAGACTCACAGCCGTAACGGGCATCCCCGTTCTGCCTTTTCAGCAGACCACTCCGGGCTGTATTCCACAGGGCAAAACGCTTTTTCCCACCGTCCAAAAGCTCTCTGAGGATTTGCTGTCTGTGTACTTTTTCCCATCAACGTTTTTCTTTATCATACAATATTTCCGTGCGCTTGTCAAGGCATCAGTTCGGAAATTACCGTATTGGACACCAAAAAACCTTTTTCCGTGAAAAACAAACGGTCGTCTTCCGTGGAAAGTAAATTCTGTGTAAGAAACGGCTGTGCTTTTTCCAAAAGTTCGGTTATATCGATTCCGAGCGCTTCAGCACGCGAAAAATGCAGTCCGTCGCAAAGACGCAGGGAAAGCATGACATATTCCTCGGCGGGGTCAAAGCTGCCTTCTTCAAGCATAGAAAAACTGCCCGTCTCTGCCATCGACAAAAAAACGTCCAGCGCTTCCGGAAAATACGTGCGGCGATTGTGAAACATGGAATGAGCGCTCGGTCCGAGTCCCAGATATTCCTCC
Source organism: Oscillospiraceae bacterium (assembly GCA_003445125.1). Taxonomy (GTDB): domain Bacteria; phylum Bacillota; class Clostridia; order Oscillospirales; family Ruminococcaceae; genus UBA11540. The sequence continues at coordinate 1,142 of DLVP01000211.1, forward strand.
AGATTCCAGTATTTCAGATTGTGCCGACTTTCAAAACCGGGTTTGCTGAAATTGGAAATTTCATACTGTGAAAAGCCCAAAGCCTTCAAAATATGTACGGTCATCAAATACAAATCCGTCACTTCATCCTCATTCGGAAGCAGCAGATGATCCTTCATTCGGGCATACGGCGTGTTCGGCTCCACACTGAGCATATAGGCGGAAATGTGCTGCAAATCCAGCTGTCCGACCGTGTGAAGCGTTTTTTGCAAAGAGTCCTCCGTCTGACGGCTGATACCGAGCATCAGATCGGCGGATATATTCCGAAACCCCGCTCGTTTTGCCGTATTTACCGCTTCTTCCGCCGTTTTTGCATCATGCAAACGCCCGAGATCCTTCAGTTCGTCATCGTTGAATGACTGCACACCGAAGGAAAGCCGATTGACTCCCGCCCGATGGTATCCGGAAAGCTTGTCAAGCGTAACGGTTGACGGATTGACTTCCATGGTGACTTCCGGATTTTGAAAAGAAAAACTGCGGGAAGCGGTACTCAGTATGGCGTCAATATCTTCCGGAGACAGCAGAGAAGGCGTCCCTCCGCCGAAATACACCGTATCCACCGCATAGTCCGGGTCACGGTAAAATGACAAACCCTGNNGGCTGCAATGCATGAACATAGCGGTCGCGCAGCTCCTCCCGCAGCACCACAGAATAGAAATCACAATAGGGACATTTGCAGATGCAGAAGGGAACATGAATATATAATCCGAGGGTTTTCATAAGGCTCACCGTCACTTTATTCCCAAATCGTTTTTTATCACACTGCCGTAACGAATGGAGGCGTTTCCGTATTTTGAACGTATCCGATCCATAGCGTTGCTGACTTGATCGTCTTTTCCGGTGAAAGCGTTTTCGTCAAAAATTCCGATCTGTTGTCCTTCACAGCCCAAAGATGTCAGCTGATTGGCGGCAATCGTCAGAGAACGGATCGGTTTGTCCTCTGTTCCCATACGTCCGATCAGCTCCAAAGCCGCATCATGCAGTGCTTTGGCGGAATCTACGGGAGCGGGAAGCGTTTTTTGACGGGAAAAAGAATGAAAATCCGGACTTTTGACGGTAACACTCACGGTGGTACACTTCAAACAGTATTTCCTCATGCGGGAAGATACCAGATCGCAAAGCGCCGTCACGGCGGTTCTGACATCCTGTTCACTGACGAGATCACGCAGAAAGGTCATTCCGTTGGAAACCGATTTAACTTCTTCCTGTTCGCCGAATTTCATTACGCGGCTGCTGTCTTCGCCGTTGGCATAGCGGTTCAGCATGTAACCGAGCTTTCCGAGATGTTTATTCAGCAGATTCGGATCGGCAGCTGCAAGTTCTCCGATGGTGCGGATGCCCAGCTTTTCCAGTGTTGTTTTCGTTGCACGCCCCACATACAGCATATCGGAAGCGGGGAGGGGAAAGAGCATTTTACGGAAATTTTCGCGGTCAACCACCGTTGTCGCATCCGGTTTTTTATAATCACTGCCCAATTTAGCAAACACTTTATTAAACGAAACACCGACTGATATTGTGATTCCAAGTTCTTTTCTGACCGTTTCCCGCAAAGTGTCGGCAATCGTTCTTCCGTCTCCGAACAATCTTTGGCTATCGGTCACATCCAGCCAGGATTCATCGATTCCGAACGGTTCGATATAATCGGTGAAGCGGTGATAAATCTCATTGACGGCTTTGGAAATACGTGCATATTCCTGATAGTGAGGTTTCACCAGAACCAGTTGCGGACATTTGCTTTTCGCCTGCCAGATGGTTTCCGCCGTTTGCACGCGAAAGGCTTTTGCCTTTTCGTTTTTTGCCAGAATAATTCCGTGGCGGCTTTCGGGATCGCCGCAAACAGCCATCGGAACCTCGCGCAGTTCCGGGCGGGAGATCATTTCCACCGAAGCAAAAAAACAATTGCAGTCGCAGTGTAAAATCACGCGATCCATTTATCCGATCCTTCCTATCACAAATTCCTCCGAAGCAAGTTTTCCGTCTTGAAGATTTCCGAACACGGGATTTTCAAACCATTCTTTACACACATCCACCGCCGTTTCGGACATATTGACCGTGCAGATCAGAGAATATTCTTTTCCGATGCGTTCCACCGTCACCACGGCGCCTTCGCAGGAAAGAACACGAAAAGCCCCGCTTGAAAAAACAACGCTGTGTTCATTGCGGAAACGGCAAAGGCTTTGCACAAAATTTAAAAGTGCGGTATCTTGATGATCCCACGGATAGCACAGCCGGTTGAAGGGGTCGGAAAAACCGCATAATCCCGCTTCATCGCCGTAATAAACGGAAGGGATACCGTTGAGCATGAAAAGCAGTCCCAACGCTGTTTTGAACAGGTGAACGCCTTTCTTATACTCTTCTTCGGAAAGCGAAGCCGCTGCCTGTTCTTTGCGGGAAAATCCGCACGCCTCAGAACCGCTCAACATACTGATTGCCCGCACGGTGTCGTGTGTGGAGAGAAAATTCATGGTGGTGTCAAGCATTTCGGTCGGATAGTTGTTATAAATCTGCGTCACGGTTTCCCCGAACCCGAAAGCGTCATGTTTGAGCATGAAATTCAACACGGCGTTTTTAAACGGATAATTCATTACACCATCCAGCTGATCACCGAGCAGATAGCGCCTGCGTCCGCCGTGACTGAATTTTGTCGTGGCATCCTCCCATACTTCGCCGAGTAGAAGCGCATTCGGATTTTCGGTTTTCAGGCGGCAGCGCACCGCATCGAGAAAATCATCGGGCAATTCATCCGCGACATCCAAGCGAAATCCGTCGGCTCCCAAACGCATCCAATGGGCAATCACTCCGTTTTCTCCGCAGATGAAGTCGCGGTAAGACGGTTCGGATTCATTTATTTCGGGAAGAGAAAAAACTCCCCACCAGCAGCGGTAGCCGATGTCACTGTGATCAAAAGTGAACCACGAGCGGTAGGGGCTGTCCGGATGATGGCAGGCGCCCTGAGTTCCGTATTTTTCCTTGATGTCAAAATAGAGGCTGTCCGCTCCGACGTGACTGAACACGCCGTCAAGAATGATTTTTATTCCGCTTTTATGCGCTTCGCGGCACAGCGAGACAAAGTCCTCTTCATCGCCGAGCACGGGGTCAATACGCATATAATCCGCGGTATCGTAACGGTGATCGGAAGAAGAATAAAAAATAGGGTTCAGATAGATCAGCGACACACCGAGGGATTGCAAATACGGAAGTTTTGCCTGAATTCCCTGCAAATTTCCTCCGAAAAAGTCACTTCCGATGAAATGTTCCGGGTGCAATCGATCATCGTTGAAATAGGGAACACCGCCCCAGTCGCTGCGTATGTCTTTCTCCGGATCGAAAAGGATTTTTTCACAATAAAAACGGTCGGGGAAAATCTGGTACATGATTTTCCCCGAAAATCCCGTCGGAGACTGATATTCTTTCTTATACACCGTCTGCTGCCATGGAGTTCCCCGGTAGGATTCCAACACGCCGTCCTGAAGCGGACCGCGGTTGAGATAATAGGCGGTTCCGTCATAATGCGTCAAATGAAACACATAGAAAAAAACGGCGGGAAAAGGGAAAGAAAGGGAGGTTTTGAACACCTTATATTCGCCTTCATGCCCGATGTATTCCATGGTATCAAACGAAATATTGTCCGAATCCATGGCGTTATACTCCATGACAACCGATTCAAAATCAGAGGGGACACGAAGCAAGAACGACACTTTTTCATTGGTTTTTACAGCACAGCAAGGAGACTTACTGCGCGAATTCAAGCTGTTGAACATCATCAGAAAACTCACCGCGCTTCAATTTTTTCTCGGGAAACGGCATATACGGTTATATTATACCACGATTTTGAAATTGCGCAACACCCCTTGCATTTTCTTTCCGCTCATAGTACAATAAATCTGTGAAAACAACAACGGAGGAACTTTATGGGAATTCTGATCGCAATTGAAGGTCTTGACGGAAGCGGGAAGGGCACACAGACAAAAAGAATATGCGAGCGTTTGAAAGCAAAGCAGCTGCCTTTCAAAACGGTTTCTTTTCCGAACTACGATTCGCCCGCCGCTTCTCTGG
>DLVP01000119.1:0-3477 GCA_003445125.1 Oscillospiraceae bacterium
AAGTCCAGCAGCTCCTCCACCATCTGAGACAGGCGGTCGGTTTCACTGGTGATGACGCGCATTCCCTTTTCGGTGATTTCCGTGTCTCCGGGGGAATCGGTAATCGTTTCGCTCCACCCCTTGATTGCCGTCAACGGAGTTCGCAGCTCATGCGAAACCGAGGAAATGAAGTCGTTTTTCATTTTTTCGGTGGCGGCAAGCTCGCCTGCCATGTTATTGATTGCATCGCACAGCGAACCGATCTCGTCGTCGTTTTTCTTTTTCAGACGGGATTCAAAATCGCCGCCTGCAATTTTCTGCGCCGTTTTTCCGATCTCGCCCACCGGTGTCACGATCGAATTGAGAAAATAAGAGCTTGACCAGATGACCAACAGCAGCACACACACGGCGATAACACCGATCACGGTATCGATCAGAAACACCTGCGCGTCGATTTTCGTCATGGAGATCATATAGCGAAACGCATAGAGCGTATCGTCACCCGCGGGATTCAGATAGGTCATTGCCATGACCTTTTCCCCGTCGATCATGCCCTGAAAATACCCCACGCCGTTTTCCGACGTCCGCGCTTCTTCAAAGTCAGGCATGGAGAGCTTCTGCATCACGGCAAAACCGCCGGAAGTCAGCGTCACATTTCCCTCATCGTCCAGCGCCATCAGCTCCATTTTGGATTTTTCGCTGAAATTCTGCACCAGTGCGCTGGCGGCGGCGGTGTAATCCGTCGCACTGTCCGACGCATACTTTACCACCTGTGCCGAGATCACCTGCGCGCGGGATTCAATGAACTGGCGTGCCGCGCTGTAATAAAAGCTCTTCACCGAAAATCCGGCAATCACTGTAATGGCGCAAAGCATCAACAGAATGATGGAAAAGCTGTTGAGAAACCAGCGCCGGGTTATTTTTTTCATTGCCACAACCGTTTTCCGCCTTTCGGTTTTGTCTATTTCTGCGGATTTGGCAACCACTTATAGCCATAGCCCCATGCAGTCGCCAGATATTCCGGTTTGGAGGAATCGTCCTCGATTTTCACCCGCAGCCGACGCACATTCACATCCACGGCTTTTTCGTCGCTGGTGCAGTCTTTTCCCCAGACCTCTTTCAGAATATCCGACCGTTTGAGTGCCACATTCGGATTTTTCATCAGATACTCCATAATCTGGAATTCCACCTGTGTCAGATCGATCGGCGTGCGGTTTTTGTACAGCATACGGCTTTTGTAATCCAATTTAAACGGTCCCGACACAAGGCAGTCGTCCCCGACAGCATCTTCTTCCGCCGCAGATTCGTCGGAAACTCCGAGACGGCGGCACAGTGCGTCGATCCGCGCCGTCAGCTCCGAAGGGCTGAACGGCTTGGTGATATAATCATCCGCTCCGAGCATCAGTCCGCGCACTTTATCCATTTCCTGGGACTTTGCCGTGAGCATAATGATCCCGATCCGATGATTTTTCTCGCGGATACGTTTGCACACCTCAAATCCGTCGATTCCCGGCATCATCACATCCAACAGCACCACGGAAAAATTTCCGTTTTCGCGTTCAAATGCTTCCAACGCCCGCTCGCCGTCCGGTGTCTCCACCACGTCATAGCCGGCTCGTTTCAGGTTGATGACGACAAAATCGCGGATAGCGTCCTCATCTTCAGCCAACAGTATTCTTCGCATTTTCTCCCGTCCTTCCGTTGATCAGTCGGAATATATCCTTCAATTCTTCTTTCCCGATTGCCAGTTCATTCCCCGGCAATACGGCAGTTTTTACATAGTACCGAAATTTTCCTTTTTCGGCAAACAGCGTATAATCCTCGGTCACGAACTGGTCGATGATATCGCCGTCGGCATACACACGAATATTGAGCAATTCGTATGGCACTCCGTTGGTATTTATTCCATAGGAAACAACGATCCATTCGTTGTTTACCGGCACACTGCGCACATATACCTGACCGATCCAGCGTTTGGGCATCATCAGCCGATAGCCTGCGTTTTCGTTGTCCAGCGTCCGACAAACTTCTTTCAGCTCACCGTCTCCCACCTGCCGCCAGACCGTCGCTTCGGTTTTTGTCTTTTCGTCCACCATGACACGGGCGGGAATTTCGATCACGCCGTCGCCGTTAATGTCCTGCGAATAGAGCGTATTGACACGGATAGTCTGCCCAACCATAGGGTTGTCCGCGCCGTAAATCCGATTGACAAGTGTTCCGTCGGCATAGGTCAGCACCTCGGTCATCAACGATCCCGATGCCAGCCGTGAATCCACATATATCGCCGGCGTACGATCCGCAAGCACGCCCACGGTCACATGATCGTACTGCACGATATCCTCGTTCATATACCGCTCGCCCGATTCCGTGATCTTTCCCTCTTCCAGCCGCAGCACGCGGGCAAAAGCAAAACGGGCGGCGTAGTTGTTGGTCAGAATCACAACGTCTTCCCTGCCGTCGCTGTCGATGTCCGTGAGCGTCATTTCCGAATAGTCGCGGATATATAAAGGATTGAGCAAATTGTCCCGATATTCGTACATCAGCATTGTTTTGCTGTTGGCGCTGTTCTGATGAAATCCCACGATCATGCAGACCGACCCCTCGCTCCGCGCAAAAAGCAGGCGGTCGATACTGCTGCCGTAGCCTGCCACATCGCAGGTTGCTTTCCAAGTGTTATTTTCTCCCGCCTTAAGCACGATGATCCGCGCGGAATCACTGTCGCTGCCCGCATAAAACACCACGGCTTCGTCTTTTCCGTCCAGATCAAGATCCTGAAAAACGATGGCGGAGCGGTAATCTCCGGCGCTCGGATATTTCAGCGTATACCCGCTGCCGATCACCCGTTCCAGTGCCGTGTAAATCTCGCCGTGCTCCACGGAAAGTTTGGGCGGTTCATAGAGTTCTTCCGGATTCAGCTCAATCGGCGTGCATGAACACAGACCGAGCAGCAGCGCTGTCACAAAAACCGTCAAAAATCGTTTCACGATCCGAAGACTCCTTTCCGTAAATTTCCTGTGATATTTCTGTGCCGTTCACCGATACTATAATCGTTCGGACCGATTCCGGCACACGCTTTGCGGACATAGATCACCGTGAAAAGCCGTTTGCCTCACGCGTTTGCATCGTTCCGAATACAGCCGTCGGCGCGTCGAAGGACGTCCCGACGGCGTTTTTTATCCGAACGTAATCTGCTCACCGACATCCTCGTTTTTCAGCACCGCTCCCGCCGCGGGAAGCGTTTTGGTTTTATAGCGGTCGGGGTCGGCGTAATTCTCCGCAGAAAAATCGGTTACCCGCTCGATACGGTGATTTTTCTTCAACGTGATTACCGCGACACCCTGCGTATCTTTCGCACTCTTTTCGCTGATCATCGCCGTATTCAGACACAAAAGTCTGCCTGCCGACGTGAAGATCGCCAGTTCGCGGTCTTCCTTCAGCTGACGGATCGCCGCCACGGGAGATTTGTCCGAAAACGCATTGAGCAGTTTCTTGCGGCGG
>DLVP01000119.1:3510-3643 GCA_003445125.1 Oscillospiraceae bacterium
GCCGCCTTTCCGTTTTCAAACAGGAACAGCATCCAGCCGGCGTAGTCCGTGGTAGTCGCCATGAAAATCGGCGTTTCGCCCTCGTCCATTTCCAGCTTTGCGGGCAAAAATTCGCCCATCACGCTGGCTTTGG
>DLVP01000039.1:0-249 GCA_003445125.1 Oscillospiraceae bacterium
TTCGCGACGATGACATTTATAACGGCGAAAAGTATGATGCGACGAAGGAAGTCGAAGGCTGGGCAAATGCGGGACTGAAGGACACGTCCCTCTGGACGGTGCCGACGCTTACCTCCGCAAAGGAACTCGGAATCGGAGGCACGAAGATCGTTTCGCAGAACATTCCGCTTTCCACGACCTATACGCTGATCAAAGCGGTTAGCGTTACCGAACCCGTGAAGGGCACATTTGTGTATGATTTCGGACAGA
>DLVP01000039.1:297-5145 GCA_003445125.1 Oscillospiraceae bacterium
AGACGCTGACAATGAAGCACGGCGAGTGGATTCATCTTCCGAACCAGCCCGCCGGCAACCGTGATGAGCCGGACAGCCCCGACGGCACCGTCTGGACGAAAAACCTCAACAACGGCAACAGCGCCAAGGCGGAAGCGACCGATACTTATGTGCTGAAAGGCGACCCGAACGGCGAGACCTTTGAACCGTCGCTGATCTATCACGGTTTCCGCTATATGCAGGTGGAGGGACTCTCGGAAGCAATTCCGCTTGAAAATGTGGAAGCGGTGGTACTTTGCACGGATCTGGAGCGCACGGGAGACTTTGAATGCTCCGACGAATTGGTGAACAAATTTGTACAGAATACTCTTTGGAGCCAGATCGGCAACTTCNNCATACCGACCGACTGCCCGCAGAGAAACGAGCGGTTCGGCTGGACGGGCGATGCGCAGATTTTCGCGCGCACAGGCGCGTATCTGATGGATATTGATGCCTTCATGCGCAAATTCTCACAGGATATGCGGGACGTGACAGGCAATAACGGAAACTTCCCCGAAGCGGCTCCCGGCTGGCATATGGAGCATCCGGTGGCGGGCTGGACCGACGCGGGCGTGATTATTCCGTGGCAGATGTATCAGCAGTACGGCGATTTGCGGATTCTGCGCGAAAACTACGAAGCAATGCGCAATTATGTCATTCTTCAGCTGATGGAATGTGATAATTATATCGATCAGGAACACAACTCTTACGGCGATTGGCTGTCAAACGAAGCAACCCCGAAGGTGATTACAGAATCGGCGTTTGCCGCGTATACCTGCGGACTGTTCGTGAAAATTGCCGACGCTTTGGGATTGGATAACGATGTCACGCTGTTTTCCGCGCACTATGAAAAGTATAAGGCAGCATGGAATCGGGAATTTGTCAATGCCGACGGCTCGATCCATTGCGATCCGAAGAAGTACGGCACTGGGGAATGGGGCAATAAAGCACATCCCGATACCGGCGAAGTGACATCACAGTGCCCGTATATTCTCGGACTTCAGTTTGACCTGTTCCCCGAATCCGTCAAACCGTTGGCGGCGGAAAAATTGGTGCAGAGCATCCGCAATGGCGGCTATCATATCAAAACGGGCTTCTTGGGCGTGAGCTATCTGCTGCCCGTGCTGACCGAGTACGGCTATGTCGAGGACGCTTACAAAATGATGCAGCAGACGGAAAGACCGTCGTGGCTGTATGCGGTGACACAGGGCGCGACGACGATTCCGGAAACATGGTGGGCAATCGTGAATAACAACGGCGCGGTTTCCTATACCGGCTCGCAGAATCATTACAGCTACGGTTCGGCAAGCGAATGGCTGTTCCGCTATGTGCTGGGCATCGACCGCGACGAAAAGAATCCCGGATTCAAACATATTCTGCTCAATCCCACACCGGGCGGCACCTTGACCTATGCCAAGGGTCACTACCTGTCCGCCTATGGTGATATTGAGGTTTCGTGGTACTATGAGGGCGAGGATTTCGTGTATGAAGTCACCGTGCCTTCCAATACCACCGCGACCCTGACCTTGCCCGCGGGCAGCGTCAGTGAAGGTGACAAACCCGCAGCACAAGCCGACGGCGTGACGTCCGTTTCGGAGGAGAACGGAAAGAACGTGTTGGAGCTTGGCGGCGGAAAGTATAAATTCACAGTAAAAAAATAAAACAGGGGGAAGATGAATGTACAAAAAATTGTTGAGTCTTCTGATTTGCCTGAGCATGGTGCTTGCGATTGCCGTACCGTCCGTTTCGGCGGCGACCGACGGCGCATTCACCGTGGAAGCTCTGCAAACAGAATCCCTGATCAATCCGATCGGGATCGACGAAACCGCCCCGCGTCTGAGCTGGCAAATGAAATCCTCCGCCAGAGCGCAGTCGCAGTCGGCATACCGCATTATGGTTGCCACCAGCCTTGAAAACCTCACGGCGGGAACCTATGATGCGTGGGATACCGGCACAGTCACAAGCAGCACATCTGTGGATATTGTCTACGACGGCACCGCCCTGACCGCACGCACACGGTATTATTGGCAGGTCGCAGTCACCAATCAGGCGGGTACGACCGTCACTTCGGCACCGGCGTATTTTGAGACCGGTCTGATGGAGACAAATCCGCTCAAGGACATTTCCTGGCTCTCCAAGGGCGAAGCACCGACGGAAGAGGAGGACACCTCGATTACGTCCTTCACCGTGGAAGCGGATGTCCGCACCGATTCGGTTGGCGGCATTGTTTTCGGCTATCAGGATGCGAACAACTACTTTATGTGGCAGTTCAAAAATTCCAATACGGTCACGGACGGCACGGTCACCGCGACGAAAATGGAGCTGATTCCGCACGTCTGGAAAGCGGGTAAGGTTTCGTATCAGAAATGGGGCTTGAGCAGCTCGGCGGTGGATGTCTCCACGAGAGCGCACCTGAAAATGGTGGTCACCGACGGCACGATTGAAACCTATATTGGTGAGAAAAAAGTCTGGACGGCAGATGCTTCCGTCACCGGCGGCAAGTTTGACGTGGGCAAAATCGGTATCCGTCAGGTTGGCGGAGAGGTTGCCGAGTACGACAACTTCAAAATCACCCTGCCCGACGGCACTGTGTATTTTGAAGAAGATTTCTCGGACGAGGATGCCTGCGCATTCGCGGGCGGTACGTTCACCGAGGACGGCTGGTACCACTATAACGCATATTCCAATGTGAAGCTCGCCACCTACGGTGTGCTGAAAAACACCTCCTTTGACGTGGAAGCCGATGTGCAGATTACTTCCAAAGCGGCGGGAATCATTTTCGGCGCCGAGGACAGCAGCAACTGCTATATGTGGCAATTCAGCTCCGACAACGGAAAGGTTTTGTTAATCGGACACAAGTTCACCGACGGAAAGACCACCTATCCGGTGTGGAGAACACTGTCGAACGATTTCACCGAGCTGACCGATGCCACGGCACATATCAAAATCGAAGTGCGCGGCGGCGTGATCAGCACCTATATCAACGACACCAAGGTAGATACCTACACCGCAGAGCCGTTCTCTGTGAAAAACGTCGGTATCTATGAATCCGGCGGAGAGTCGGCAAAATTCAAAAACTTCACCGTCACGCTGAAAAGCGGCACGGTCTATTACAGTGACCTGACTGCCGATAAGAACGATTTCGGCGGTACGGCAGCGGACGGTATGTATACCTTCGGCGCGAAAACCGTCCTGACGGATATCGATGACGGCACGGCAGCACCGGTGACCGACCCGAACGCGAAATACCGTTCCTTCACGGTCGAAGCCGAAATGATGGTTCCGAACCGCGCGGGTATTTTCTTCGCGGGAACCGATAAACTCAACTATACAAGCTATGTTCTCGGCACGGGAAGCCCTGCGGAGTACATCGGCTATCAGTATGTGGACGGCGCGGGAATCAACCTCCAGTGGACAAACACATGGAACAACCTGGCAGGCACCGAGCTGGAAGGCTTGACCGGCACCTATATCAAGAATAACTACATCAAAGTAAAAGTAGTTGTCGAAGAAGGCAAAGCAACCTCTTATCTGAACGGCTATAAGATTTGGTCGTCCAACACGCTCATCAGTCCTTCTCAGATCGGACTGGTCGGCATTGTCGGTGCGGCATCCGTCAAATCCTTCAAAGCCACCCTGGGCGACGGAAGCACCTTTGTTTCGGAAGATTTCACCAATGCGGATAACCTGATGTTTGCGGGCGGCACGCTGACCGACGGCGTGTACACCTTTAGCACTTCGGGACTTCATGCTGCACATACCAGCGGTTGGGAAATGAGCGAGCAGGTCGCGGAGACACCGGCACCGATGTTCCGCCGCGAATTTACGGTCAAGGACAACCTGAAATCCGCCCGTCTGTACATCACCTCTGCGGGTACGTATGAGGGCTATGTCAACGGCGTGAAAATGACCGACAGCTATCTCAACCCCGGACGCGATACCTACAGCAAACATCTGATGTATCAAACCTTCGATGTCACGGACAAGCTGACCGCGGGAGACAACGCCATCGGCTTCATCCTCGGACACGGATGGTACAACCGCGCGGGACAGAACACCAGTCCGTACCTCGGCATCGGTCTGAAACTGTACCTGACCTATGCGGACGGCTCGGAAGAAATCATCACGCCGGATGCCGACTGGCAGTATTACTATGACGGTCCGGTGCGTGAGGATCACCTCTGGAACGGCGAAACCTATGACGCCACGAAAGAAGTGGACGGCTGGTCAAATGCGGGTCTTGCGGATACCTCCAAATGGACGGCACCGAAGCTGCGCCCCGTGACCGATTTCAGAGTCGGCACGATCATCGCACAGAAAGCCGCACTTTCTACCGTGTATAAAGAGGTTCAGGCAGTCAGTGTGAAAAAAGTCGAGGGCGTTTCCGAAAATGTCTATGTCTACGACTTCGGACAGAACCTCGCGGGCATCGTGCGCATCACTTCGTCTCAGCCGGCAGGCACAACGATCAAAATGCGCCACGGCGAGAAACTGTACACGGCAAAGCTTGAACAAAGGTACTACGATTCCGACGACCTTTGCGTGCCGGGCGCTCTCTGGACAAAGAACCTGGACGGCACGAATAATGACAAAGCCCTGCAAACGGATTATTACACCTTCAAGGGTGAAGGCACCGAAACCTTTGAACCGTCTTTGGTCTACCACGGCTTCCAGTATATGGAACTGTANNNGGACGAGCCGATCCCGGTGGAAAATGTCACGGCATTGGCACTGATGACCGACATGGAACAGACCGGTGATGTGGAAGTGTCCAATGAACTGGTAAATCAATACGTGTCCAACACCCGTTGGAGCCAGATCGGCAACTTC
>DLVP01000039.1:5156-7189 GCA_003445125.1 Oscillospiraceae bacterium
TACCGACCGACTGCCCGCAGAGAAACGAGCGTCAGGGCTGGACGGGCGACGCGCAGATCTTTGCCCGCACCGGTGCTTATCTGATGAACGTCAACGCGTTTATGGAAAAATATCTGATGGATATGACCGACGTGCGCCAAGGCGTGATCTATCCGGAAGCCGCTCCCGGTTGGAGCAGCAGCAAAATCAAAGCCGGCTGGAGTGACGCGGGAATCATCATTCCGTGGCAGATGTATCAGCAGTACGGCAACACGCGCATTCTGGAAGAAAATTATGACAACCTGAAAGCGTATGTGGAAGAACAGCTGAAAGAAACCAACAACACGTATATCGATCAGGAACATACTACCTACGGCGACTGGCTGGCAGGTGAGCCGACACCGAAGGTCATCACCGAAACCGCCTTTGCGGCATATACGGCAAACCTGTTCTCCAAGATTGCCGCCGTTCTCGGAAAGACCGACGATGCGACGGTCTGGAAGAATCATTATGAAAAATACCGCGAGGCATGGGCACGTGAATTTGTCAATGCCGACGGCACCATGAAGTGTGATCCGGCGGTGTACGGTACAGGCGAGTGGGGCAACGCAACCCACAAAACCACCGGCGAGGTGACTTCGCAGTGCGCATATGTGCTGGGCTTGCAGTTTGACCTGTTCCCCGAGGCTGTCAAACCGTTGGCAGCGGCAAAACTCAACGAACTGGTTGTCGCAGGTGACTACCACATCAAGACCGGCTTCCTGGGTGTCAGCTATCTGCTGCCCGTGCTGACCGAAAACGGTTATGTCGATACCGCGTGCAAGATGATGGAAGAGACCGGCAACCCCTCGTGGCTGTATTCCGTGGTCAACGGAGCCACTACGATCTATGAGTATTGGTGGGCGCACAGCGTGACCGATACCACGGAAAGTTATTCCGGTTCGATGAACCATTACAGCTACGGTTCCGCAACCGAGTGGCTCTTCAAGGATATTTTGGGTATCGAGCGCGACGAATCCAACCCCGGCTTCAAGCACGTGATTCTGCAGCCGAACTACGGCGGCACCTTCACCTATGCCAATGGCTATTATGATTCCAAGTACGGCAGAATTTCCGCTGATTGGAAGCTGTCGGGCGACGATTTCATCTATACGGTGGAAGTCCCCGCCAACACCACGGCGACCGTCGTACTTCCGACCGGTGCGCAGGTGCTGGAAGGCTCTGTTTCTCCGGAAAAGGCGGAAGGCGTGACCCGCGTGATCCGCACGGCGGACAGCGTGAGAGTACAGATCGGCTCCGGATCGTACACGTTTACCGTGAAGTCGGTCGGCAATTCTGGCGGATCGACCACCGAAACGGAAATTCCGAGCGTTCTCGGTGCGAACATCCGTTTGGGCGACAATGCCGGTATCCGTTTTGCAGCAAAAGTTGCCAAGGACGATTTCTTCAACAAGTACTATACTTCGACGGATTCCGCAAAGACCTATCGCTTCGCTGACGCGGACTGCCTGCAATTCGGCACAATTATCATTCCGTCTTCCCTGGTGGAGAACGGAAAAACGGTGGTCGAGATGTATCAGCAGGGCAACAGCAATGTGGTGGATATTCCCGCAGTCAAGATTTACGCGCAGGATGAGAACAGCCTGACCTATACGGGTGTTATCACGCAGATTCCGCAGACTGCAGAAGCCTATACCAAGACTTTGCAGACAGCGTTTTATGTGCGCTATCGCGCGTCAAAGAACGACGAGTGGACCTACGCGTTTTCGGACAGCGTGTGCGAACGGTCGTATTTCGAGTGCGCGGATGCAGCGCTGAAAAACGACTATAACTCCACCAAGCTGCCCAACCCCACCGAGGAACAGAAAAAGATTATGCAGCAGTTGAATGACATCACGCAAGTGGTGGAATCGACCGGATGGATCGGCGGAGACAATTGGTATTAAAAGAGAACAGCCGCGAGGATTTTCCTCGCGGCTGTTCTCTGGTAGATGAAAAAATGAAGCGCGGCGCCGAAAGGCGCCGCGCTTCATCAGCCTGTCAAAGAACACATG
>DLVP01000147.1:0-3376 GCA_003445125.1 Oscillospiraceae bacterium
GGCGGCAATCGGCATGGTCAACACCAAAACCACCGCCGTGCGCGTGATCCCCGCCATCGGCAAAAAAGAGGGCGAGGAGCTGAACTTCGGCGGTCTGCTCGGACAGGGTCCGGTGATGAAGCTGCGTCACCAGTCCTCCGAAAAATTCATCAGCCGCGGCGGTCACATCCCCGCGCCGATGCAGAGTCTGAAAAACTGAATCTTTTTTCGGGAGCAAGAGGGGTTTTCTTTTGCTCCCGTCTTTATCATTGACACCGCACGGTGTCGGAAAGAGAGAGTTTTTGTATGAATCGACGTTCTTCCGGTGTACTGCTTCACATTTCTTCCCTGCCCGGTCCTTTCGGGATCGGCGTATTCGGCAAGGAAGCCGAAGATTTTGCCAGACTGATCCGCGGATGCGGCTTTTCCAAGTGGCAGGTGCTGCCGCTCGGACCGCTGGATCACGGAAATTCTCCCTATGCGTCCGACGGCGCGTTTGCGGGCAATGTGCTGTTCATCGATCCGCGCGAGCTGCGCCGCTGCGGGCTGATTACCGATGAAGAGCTTTCCGCGTGCGAGTATCGGGGAACGGTATACACGGTGGATTACACCTTTGTCAAAGCCGCGCGGCGCACGGTGCTAAAGCAGGCGTACCGCCGCCTGACCGACCGCGCCCCGCTCGATCAATTCATCCGCGAAAACCCGTGGGTGAACGGCTATGCGCTGTATCTTGCCGTCAAAGAAGCGCACGGCGAAGCTCCGTGGTGGGAATGGGGCGAGGACAGCGATTTTTCGCACGCGCAGGCGCACGAAGCTGACTTTGACACCGATTTTCACAAATTCTGCCAATACGAATTTTTCCGTCAATGGACACAGCTGCGCGAAAAAATCAACGCGTTGGGCGTGCAGATCATCGGCGATATGCCCATTTACGTGGCGCTCGACAGCTGCGACGTCTGGCAGCGTCCCGATCTGTTCGGCATTGATCCCGACACCAAGCGTCCGGTCAAGGTGGCAGGCGTGCCGCCGGACTACTTCTCCGCAGACGGACAGCTTTGGGGCAACCCCGTCTACGACTGGGACGCCATGAAGCGCGAAGGGTTCAAATGGTGGATTACCCGCATCTCTTCCGCCATGACATTATACGACACCGTGCGCATTGACCACTTCCGCGGGCTGGCTTCCTATTGGGCGGTTCCCGCCGATGCCGCAAGCGCAAAGGACGGGCACTGGGAAAAAGCGCCGGGGAAAGAACTGTTTGACGCAGTGTTCAAGGCGCTGCCCGCGCCGTCGATTATCGCAGAGGATCTCGGCGTCTGCGGCGACGATGTGACCGAGCTGCTGGCGTACACGGGATTTGCGGGAATGCGGGTGATTCAGTTCGCTTTCACCGACCCAAACGACACCGAATGCGTCCATCTGCCGCACAACTACCCTGCCAACTGCATCGCCTATGTCGGCACGCACGACAACAACACGCTGCTGGGCTGGCTTTGGGAAACACCGCCCGCAGAAAAGCAGTTTGCGCTTTCCTACTGCGGATTTGAGGGGGACAATTGGGGCGACGGCGGCATGAGAGCGCCCGCGTGCCGTAAGATCATCGAAACCGTGTTCCGCTCCCATGCCGACTGCGCGATTATCTCACTTCAGGACATGTGCGGATTCGGGCGCGACGCGCGGATGAACATTCCGGGCATCGCGGAGCTGAACTGGCGTTACCGCGCGTCCGCGCAGACCATGGAGAGCTTTGACCGCGAATATTTCAAGAAGCTCAACAAAATTTTCGGCAGAAGCTGAACCGCGGATTCCGAAAACAAAAGGCAACGTATGTGTGAAATCAAGACACCTTTTTTGAAAAATCGGTGTCTTGATTTTCTTTTTTACTTCCTGTATAATGAAATCAAATCGGGAGGTGTACTATGAAAAACGAACTTTTTACCGTTAAGTTGGATCCGACCACCGGCTGTGTGCAGTCGATCCTTCTCAACGGGGACGAAAACGCCATGGACTGGTGCCGCGAGGGGTCCCTTTGGGGCGAACCGGTGATTCCCTGGCGCTGTGATTTCAACCAGCACTGGATCGGCAACGAGCTGCTGAGCTTTGAGGAGTCGGACACTGCCAGTGTCGCTGTCATCCGCAACGGAAAACTGCAAATTACCGCGGAGCGTTCCTTCACCGAGCGCGGAACCTTCCGCGAACGCTATACCTTTAAGAACTTAGAGCCGTGCGACCAATTTTTACAGCGCGGCGAGGTGGGCATCCGCACTCCGTTTTTTGACGAGCAGATGGCTGCCGAAAAATCCCAGCGTCTGCGCTGCGACGCACACGTCTGGTGCGGCGAAGAAATCAGCTGGGTCAACGCCCTGCGTCAGGGCGACAGCACGCTCAACCTCGGGTTGGTGTTGACCGAAGGGTCGTTGGACTGTTACAGCATCGAACATCCGAAGCCGATTCCGCACGAAGACCGCCGCAACTACCGCGGCGACATCATTCTTCATCCGGAAGCGATTGATCTGCTGCGCGACGAATCCTATGTCGTGGAGTGGGAGCTGTTCCCCCACAGCGGCACGGAGGACTTTTTTGAAAAAGCCCGGCGGATCAAAAAAGGATTTCTTGACCTTCGCGCCGATTTTTACACAATTTTCAAGGGTGAAAATTTCCACTTTTTCTTTGAAACCGACGCGAGAAACGTCGGCGTCACGCTCGACGGCGAACACGTGGACGCCATCCGCAGCGGCAATCGCGTGGACGTGACCTTCACGCCGAAAAAATGGGGCGAACACAAATTTTTCGTCACTGCCGACGGGGTAACCACGCACATCGCCCTCTTTGCCGCCAAAGCGTTGGACGAGCTGATTGAAGAACGCCTTCGCTTCATTGTCCGTCATCAGCAGTACTCCCGTCCCGAAAGCCCGCTGGATGGCGCATATCTGATCTACGACAACACCACCAAGCGCTATTTCTTCGACGACCGTCTCGGCGATCACAACGCGTCCAACGAGCGGCTGGGCATGGGAATCACGATTGCCCGCTGGCTTCAGAAGCATCCCGATCCCGAAATCTACGAAAGTCTGATGAAATATGTCACCTTCATCAAGCGCGAGATCGTCAACATGGACACGGGCGAGGTGTTTTTCTCGATCGGACACGATCTGCGGCGCATCCGTCTGTACAACGCACCGTGGATGATCACGTTCATGACGGAGTTGTACAACCTCACGCACGAAGGGGAATATCTTGATTTTGTCTACCGTGCGGTGAAGGTCTATTACACCCAGGGCGGCGAACATTTCTACCCGAACGGTTTTTCGATCAAATTCATCGTGGACACCGTGCGTGGGGCAGGCAGAAACGAGGAAGCGGACGAGATTGAAAAATATTTCTTCATTCACGCGCA
>DLVP01000147.1:3426-4402 GCA_003445125.1 Oscillospiraceae bacterium
CCGCCGATGGAATGTGTGTTTGAACAGACCATCGTCACCCCCGCCGTGGCATTCATCTGCGACATGGGAATGCTGACGAACGATCCGACCATTCCCGAAAAAGTGCAGGCGCATCTCAAGGTGCTGGAGCGGTTTGACGGAATGCAGCCCGACTACCGTCTCAACGGCATTGCCATTCGCCACTGGGACGACTACTGGTTCGGAAAATCGATGCTTCGCGGCGACACGCTGCCGCACTACTGGGCGTGTCTGACCGCGCGCTCGTGGCAGGACTATGCCGAACTGTCGGGAGACAAGAGCTTCCTTCCCCGTGCGCAGAACGCGATCCGCAACTGCCTGTGCACCTTCCACGAGGACAACACGGCATCCTGCGCGTATATGTACCCGTTCTCGATCGACGGCGCGCGCGGCGAGTTTTACGACGAATGGGCAAACGACCAGGATTTTGCGCTGTATTTTGCACTTCAGATTCTGTAACTCTGATTTTTTCACCGAAACCTCGGCACCCGCACGGGTGCCGAGGTTTTTTCGGCTGATTTTCCGGTTCTCGGCTGCTTTTTGCTTTTCGGGCGCGGGGCGCTTTGTGCAAAACCGAGGTACCGAACCGAAAACTCGCCGCGCCGCAATTTTTTTAGACAGGCGTTTGGCGGCAGAGAACCCTCCGCACGCTGTCGGAGATTTGCGGCAAAAAAACGCGGGCGTCCTATAAAGGACGCCCGCAATAGGTTCGGCGACGTATTGCCGTATTATTGATGTACGGTACTGTCGGAAGCAATTGCCTGCGCGCCCGAACGGGCGCGCAGGCAATTGCTTTTTGCAGAAAATCGTGTTTTTCTTTGGATTCTCCGCGTCCTCCGACAGCAAAAAGCCCCCGCGCCGTCGGCGCGGGGGCAAAGACGGGAATCTCCCGCCGAAAGCCGGTTTCCTTTAATCAAGACGTTGATCGATTCATCCGAGCATCGGTTCGGCTGCCGCC
>DLVP01000181.1:0-2655 GCA_003445125.1 Oscillospiraceae bacterium
ACCTCGCCGACCTGCCCATGTATCGCATTGCGGAGAAGGTCGGCAGTGTGTTTCAAAATCCGCGCACACAGTTTTTCAATGTGGACACCGACAGCGAGATTGCATTCGGCATGGAGAACGGCGCTGTGCCGCAAGAGCAGATGAAACGGCGTGTAGCGGAAACTGCCAAGGCACTGCACATTGAAAACTTGCTCGGGCGCAACATTTTTGCTCTTTCGGGTGGCGAAAAGCAGAAGATCGCCTTTGCATCGGTCTATGCTATGAATCCGGAGATCTATCTGCTTGACGAACCGTCCTCCAATCTCGATATGACGGCAATAGGAGAGTTAAGGGAGCATCTGCGGCTTATAAAATCACAGGGCAAGACTGTGATCGTCGCGGAGCACCGATTGTATTATCTGATGGATGTGGCGGACCGCATGATTTACCTTGAAAACGGCAGAATTGCAGGTGATTTTACACCTGAGCAGTTCCGTTCGTTGTCTGCGAAAGAACGGCAGGCGATGGGACTGCGGGCGATTGATCTGTGTGAAGAAAAGCCGTTGTATTTTTCCTCGACAAGTCATCCGCCGGTATTGGAGCTTCAAAATGTGATGCTGGCTTATAAAAAACAGCCTGTGTTGAAAAACATTTCCCTGAAAGCCGCACCCGGCGAAGTACTCGCCGTCGTCGGTCACAACGGGGCTGGAAAAACGACATTCTCCCGTGCGCTCTGCGGACTGCATAAGGAAGCATCCGGCGCGTATCTTTGGAACGGCAAGCCGCAGAAACCGAAAGAGCGCATGAAGCGCTCGTATATGGTGATGCAGGATGTGAACTATCAGCTTTTCGCCGAGAGCGTGGAGGCGGAGTGCACCTTCGGCATCAAACATCCCGACATTGAGCTTGCGAAAAAAACACTTGAGGAGCTGGGGCTTATCTCGTTCCGCGAGCGCCATCCGAACACACTTTCGGGCGGGCAAAAGCAGCGCCTCGCGGCAGCGACATCTATGGTCTGCGGCAAAGAGCTGCTTGTATTCGACGAGCCGACCAGCGGACTGGACTATGACAGCATGGTGCGGCTTTCGTCGCTCATCCGGCGGCTGTCCGACATGGGAAAGGTTATTTTCATTGTCATGCACGACTATGAATTTGTCTGCCGCACCTGCGGGCGTGTGCTTCATCTTGACGGCGGCGGGATACAGGACGAAATGACCGTGACGGAGGAAAACCTCCCCAAAATCAAAGACATTTTCGATGTGAGGTGAAAAAAGTGCAAAAGGAAAAAGGAACCTTCGGCTGGGTTTTTACCTTTGCGGGGCAGAAAAGATCCGGTTATATCGCGAGTGTGATCTTCGCCGTTATCGGCGCGGCGTTTCAGATTTTGCCGTTCTTTGTGATGGCGCGGGTGATCGGAAAACTGCTTGCGGGAAACAAAGACCTTTCCGGTTATTTGATCGATTGTGCGGTGATGGCGGCGATTTGGCTTTTGCGGGTGCTGTTTCGTTCGCTTTCCACGGCGCAGTCGCACAAAGCGACCTTTGCCGTACTTGGCAATATCCGCAAAGAGGGGCTTGAAAAGCTCTCACGTATGCCGCTGGGCGATGTGCAGAGCCGCGGCTCGGGTGAACTGAAAAATATCCTTGTCGAGAGGGTAGACAGCATCGAGCCGACGCTCGCGCACGCCATCCCCGAGATGAGCAGTAACGCCGCAGTCGCGCTGGCGACATTGGTTTATTTGTTTATCATGGACTGGCGTTTGGCGCTGGCAAGCCTTATCACATTCCCACTCGGTATGGTCTTTTTTATGTTGATGATGGCGGGGTATAACAAGAATTACGCCCGCACCGTGGCGGCGACGACCGCGCTCAATGACACGGCGGTGGAATACATCGGCGGCATCGAGGCCATAAAGGTGTTCGGCAAGGCGAAAAGCAGCTACGAAAAGTTCGTCACTGCCGCACGGGAATGTGCGAAAAGCTACATCGACTGGATGAACAAGAGTAACTTTTTCTTCACCTTTGCCATGAACATTATGCCCGCCACGCTCCTCAGTGTGCTTCCGATCGGCGGGTTTCTGATGAAGAACGGTACGCTGACGCCTGAAAAGTTCGCTCTGATCGTGATACTCTCCATGGGACTTATTACGCCCGTCATCGGTTGCATGAAATTCACCGACGATCTTGCAAAGGTTGGCACGGTCATCGGGCAGGTTACGGACATTCTGACGGCACCGGAGTTGTCCCGACCCGAAACGGATGCGGAAACACCGCAGGGCAGTACCGTAAAACTACACGATGTTCACTTCGGATACGGTGAAACAGAAGTGTTGCACGGCATTGACCTGACATTCCGTGAAGGTACAGTCAATGCGCTCGTCGGTCCTTCGGGAAGCGGAAAATCCACCATTGCCAAGCTGATTGCATCTTTCTGGGATGTGAACAGCGGCAGTATCACCGTGGGTGGAGCGGATATCCGCCATATTTCCGCAGAGCATTACCATAAGCTCGTTGCCTATGTGTCGCAGGATAATTTTCTGTTTGACGACACCGTGCGGGAGAACATCCGCATGGGCAAGCCCGATGCAACCGATGCCGAGGTCGAGCGGGCGGCGCGCAACTGCGGCTGTTACGATTTCATTATGGGGCTTGAAAACGGCTTTGATACCGTGGTCGG
>DLVP01000181.1:2707-2982 GCA_003445125.1 Oscillospiraceae bacterium
GCGCGATGCTCAAAAACGCGCCCGTCGTCATTTTGGACGAGGCGACCGCCTGCACCGACCCGGAGAATGAAGCGATTATTCAGGAAAGTGTGGCACGGCTTGTGAAAGGCAAGACGCTTATCGTCATTGCCCATCGGCTTTCCACCATTGTGGATTCGGATCAGATCGTCGTGGTAAATGACGGAAAAATTGAGGCGACGGGCACACAGGCGGAGCTTTTGCAAGACTGTCCGCTTTACAAAACTCTTTGGAGTGCGCATATTGCGTCCCGCGAC
>DLVP01000033.1 GCA_003445125.1 Oscillospiraceae bacterium
AGCCCGTGGCGATGACGGTGATCTTCATTTCATCCTGCATATTGTCGTCAAACGCGGCACCCCAGATAATCGTCGCATCCGGATGTGCGGCATTGGTGATCATTTCGGAAGCACATTCGATCTCATCCAGTCCGATATCGGGCGAAGAAGTGATATTGATAATCACGCCTTTGGCGCCGTTGATCGAAGTTTCCAGCAGCGGGCTGGAAATAGCCTCCTTCGCCGCCGTCTCCGCTTTATCCTTACCGGTGGCGCAGCCGAGTCCCATATGGGCATAGCCTGCGTCCTTCATGACAGACGTAACGTCTGCGAAGTCCAGATTGACAAGTCCCGGCAGATTGATCAGGTCGGAAATGCTCTGCACGCCCTGCGCCAGCACATTGTCCGCCGCTTGGAAAGCGTTTGCCAGTGTGATCTTCTGCTCGGAGATCAGTTTCAGGCGTTCATTCGGAATAACGATCAGCGAATCAACATTCTTGCGCAATTCGGTGATTCCGAGATCTGCCTGTTCCATTCTCTTTTTACCCTCAAAGCCGAACGGCTTCGTCACGATACCGACGGTGAGGATATCCATTTCTTTGGCGATCTGTGCAATGACAGGTGCCGCGCCGGTACCCGTACCGCCGCCCATACCTGCCGCAATGAACACCATCTGTGTTCCCTTCAGCGCTTCGGAAATTTCCTCACGGCTTTCCTCCGCCGATTTCTGTCCGATTTCGGGACGTCCGCCCGCACCGGTTCCCTTTGTCAATTTATCGCCGATCTGAATCCGCTGTGCCGTCTTTGCACGAACCAGTGCCTGACGGTCGGTATTCACGCTCATCAGCTCCACACTCTGGATGCTGTTATTGACCATCCGGTTCACGGCGTTTCCGCCGCCGCCGCCGACACCAATTACTTTTATACAAACCGGAGCTTTTTCAAACTCATTATCAATCTCAAAATTTATCGGCATGTCGCGTTCACTCCTACTTTTAACTTCTGAGTACACTTATAACTATATGATAACAGAATGCACGAAGGATTGCAAGTTTTTTTGTTCAATTTATTCGCATTTTTCAAAAAAAATCACGAATTTTCTTCCGAACTTTCCGCTTGCCCGTCGGAAACCTCTTCCCTCCGTGGCGAAAACGATGCTTTTGACGCCGTATGGCAGGAAGCGACATCCAATGTTCCCTGTTCGTTCGGTCCGATGTCTTTTTCCAGAATGGTTTTGGCGTATTTCAGCTTATAGGCAAGCTCCGTTTCGGTGCCGCACTCAATCAGAATACGGTGATCGTATTCCAACGTGATATTCAGCACATCCTGAAGGTCGATCCGTGTAACCGACTCAAGCCCCGACTCCTCCAAAGCCTGACATACCAATTCCAGCACCCGCAGCTGTTCGTTGCTTTCGGAATCCAACTCACTTCCCACTGCCGCCTGTGCCATATCCACACCGGACGCCAATTGGTACTGCTGGGTCTGAATACTCGCCTTCTCAAGCACCGTCCCGTTCCGACTGATAAGATAGCCGTTTCCGTCGGAGGATTCCAGCACGCAGAAAGGCTCCGCCTGACTGATTTCAATCGTGACCGTGCCGCTGAAAATGTCTTTTTTCACCGTGGCAGCTTCCACATAAACAAAGGCTTCTTCCACCTTTTGTGCCGCCTTACCGCCTTTGAGCAGCAGCATATTCTCCCCGAGGCGAATGCCGCTTGCTTCGGCAATTTCCTCCGGGGTATATTTCGTACAGCCGAGGACGTTCACAGAACCGACCTTGAAAAACACGGTCAGCGACAGGGTGACCAAGGCGATCACCACCAGCACGACCAAAAACGTAACCGTCTTTCTCAACCGACGGCGGCGTCGTCTTTTCAGCTTCCGACTCTGCAAAATCTGCTGTGTCTGTCGGTCAACATACGGTGTCCTTTCTCTTGTTTTCAGATCCATTTTTCCTCACCCTTGCGCCCAGCGCGTTCAATTTATTTTCCGGCTGTTCATAGCCTCTCAGAATGTGGTGGATTTCCGTCACCGTGGCAGTTCCTTCGGCAGACAGGGCCGCTGTCAGAAGCGCCGCCCCGCCGCGAAGATCGGTGGACTGCACCGTTGCCGCGTGCAGGCGGTTCACCCCACGCACCACTGCGGTTTTCCCGATTACGCGGATATCTGCCCCCATACGGAGAAGCCCTGCCACGTGTTTATAGCGATTTTCAAAGATGTTCTCCACGAACACGCACGTGCCGTCCGCCACGCACGCCGCCGCCATCAGCACCGCCTGCGCATCGGTCGGATAACCCGGATAAGGACAGGTGGTGATCTGGCTGATCTTTTTCGGTCTACCTTTCATGACTGCCGTCAGCCGCCCGGGGTAACGGCGCAGTTGGCATCCCATTTCGCCGTATGCCGCCAGCACCGCTTCCATGTCCTCATTCCGCACGCCGCAAAGCGTCACATTGCCGCCTGTCAGCACGGTTGCCGAAAGAAAGGTTGCCGCTTCGATGCGGTCGGGCATGACCGAATATTCGCACCCGTGCAGGGTGTTGACGCCTTCAATCACAACGCGCGACGTCCCCGCGCCGGAAATGCGCGCGCCGCACGCCGTCAGAAATCCTGCAAGATCAGCGATCTCCGGCTCGCACGCGGCATTGACGATTTCCGTTGTTCCGCTTGCCGTCACTGCCGCCAGAATGGTGTTTTCCGTCGCGCCCACGCTCGGAAACGACAGCGTGATCTTCGTCCCGCGAAGTCCCCGATCGGCACAGCAGGAAAGATAGCCGTGGTCGTTTTCGATCGTCGCGCCCATGCAGGTCAGTGCCGACAAATGAAGATCAATCGGGCGCGGTCCCAGCTCGCATCCGCCGGGCATGGAAAGATATGCCGAAGAAAAACGCGCCAGAAGCGCGCCGAGAAAAATGATCGACGAGCGCATTTCCCGCATCAGTTCTTCCGGCACGGCACACGGCGCCGCATGACTGCTGTCCACAATCACCGTATCCCCCTCGCGGCGGACAGCGCATCCGAACAGGGAAAGAATTTTTCCCGTCGCGCGCACATCCGTCAGATCGGGACAATTATGTAATACCACTTCCGCTTTTGTCAGAAGCGTTGCCGCCAGAATGGGAAGCGCACTGTTTTTGGCTCCGCTGATCCGCACGTCGCCGTAAAGCGGAATGCCGCCTTCCACGATATAGTCCGCCATCAGACCAATCCTTTCGTCACAGATGAATTTATCTCATCTTATGCCGAAAAGACCGTTTTGGTCATTTTTGACCCAATACGCGAAGAATTTCCTCATAAATGCGGTCGGCACAGTCCACCACTGCCAATTTTGAGGCGTTTTTCCCGAGCCGTCTGAGGGTGGAGGTGTCCTGCGTCAGACGGTCTACCGCCGTGCAGAGGGATTCTCCCGTCAGATCCTTTTCTTCGATCACCACCGCCGCGTCCGCTCGCGAAAGCACCATAGCGTTGTGGTACTGGTGATTTTCCGCCA
>DLVP01000230.1:0-3902 GCA_003445125.1 Oscillospiraceae bacterium
GCCGTTGAGATCGGCACCGGTCAGCTTCAGCTCATAATGCCCGTCCACTTCCGTGGCAAGTTCGGGCGCCATGCGCATATTCTGCACCGGATTTGCGTCGTTTTCCAACGTCCAGGGGAGCGGATAGATATTGATCGGCTCACAAAGCGTTTCCGATGCCAAAAACCATCCGTCGGAATCCTTGGTACGGACAAGCAGCACAATGTTTCCGAAGCACAGGGTCACCTGCGCGTCGTCCGGCAGCTTTTTGTCGGGATTGACATACACTGCGCCGATCGGCAATGCGTTATAATACTCATCCGTGATCGGATAGAGATTTGCCGCGTTGTAACGCTCGGCAAAGGTTTCCAGGTAAGATCCCTGTTCATTGGGCAGGCACATCAGCTCATACAGCGGATCGCCGATTTTCGACACCGGCAGGTCGCCGTCGAAGATGTCCTCGTTTCCGCCGAGAGAAACCGCTTTATACCCTTCCCAATGAATCGCGCCGTCGCCTGCGAACGGTTTCTTGATAATCCGCCGCATGACATCGGCACTCACGGTATAGGTGCCGCGCTCAATGTAGTACCCTTCTGCGTCTTCGGGAAACAGCGGGTCTGCTTTGTTTTTCAACGTGCCGGTCGCTTTCGCCGCTGCTTTTACGTCAAAATATTTTATGCCTTCAATTTCGCGAATGAAATTTTCATCCGTCGATGCCTCCGCCGCCGGTGTCCCGGACGACGTGGTTGCGGTTTGCCCGTTGCAGCTGCACAAAAGCAGGGCTGCCAACAGAACCGCGATCATTTTCTTCATACAATCTCCTCCAAAGTAGATTGCAATCATTCCCTTTTTTATTATAGCATCTTTTTCTTCCCATTGCAAGAGAAAAAACGGGCGGTTTCCCGTCCGTTTTTTGCTTTATTTCAGTCCGATGAGTTCGCAGACCTTCGGGCTGTCCATGACCGTATCGTATGCTTTCGGTCCGACATTGTGACCGTAGACCACACGGGGTTCATTGGTAATCACGTGATTATTCCCGGTAAACGCCTGCTGGCAATAACCGTCCGCACCGCGGATGTCTGCACCGATATCGGCGGTCAGGCAGCCCGACCATTCAGGTTCTTTGACCCACACGGTATAGCTCGCCAAGATGCCCAACACGTCGCTGCCTTTTTCAAAATAGAAGAAAGTGCCCCAGAAGTGCAGGACGCTGGAGACCACGCGTTCGTCGGAAAACTTTGTTCCCTTAATATCGGCGCCGGTCAGTTTGATTTCGTAATGATCGTCCACCCACTGCACATTGTCGTCTGGCAGGCGGTAGCTTTTCACGGGGTTTTCGTCGTTCTCCAGCTGCCACGGAAGCGGATAGATATTCACGGGCTTGCAATCGATCTGTGAAGCGACAAACCAGCCGTCGGAATCCTTGGTGCGCGCGGCAAGGGTGATTTTCCCGAAGCACAGCGTGATCTGCGCATCGTCGGGAATGTCTTTTTGGGGATTGGCGTAAACCGCGCCGATCGGCAGGGCATTGATGTAGCGATCCGTCAGTTCAAACAGATTGGAAGCATGGATTCGTCCCTTCGGTTCTTCCTCGGCATCCCCCGCATTGCCCATATAAGAGGCGGATTCGTTCGGCATACACATTCGCACATACAGCGGGTCGTTCATCCTGGAAATCGGCAATATGCCGTCGTATTGGTCGGGATGATCGGCATAGTTTTCAGCCGAAAAATACAGCCATTTGATTGCCCCGTTGCCTGCGTGCGGAGATTCGATCACTCGCCGCATGGTATCGGCGTCCACGTCAAATATGCCTTCAGAAATATAGTAACCGGGCGCATCGGTCGGGAACAGGCGAGAAGCATCTTTTCCGATCGGCGTGACCTTGGACGCGGCGGAAACGTCAAAATAAAGTTTTTCGTCAATTTCCCGCAGGAAATCCTCGGTGTTCACTGCCCACGCTTCTTCGGCGGGGTAGGTGAAGTTTGCTGTTTGTGCCACATCGGTATACGAGCGCTCAATCTGCTTTCCGAAGCGGGTTTTCCCGTTTTTCTTCACATACGGCACAGCGCAGAGAAGTTCCTCAAAGCTGTCCACGGGAATCCGTGTCAGCACTGCCGCAAAGGTGACGGTCTCGTCGTCCTGCGCATAGAGATTCTGCGCGGGAATGTCCAGAATTTCCGCGGTTTTTCCGCTTTCAAAAAGTGCGGCAATCGTATCAAAGCCGCTTTTTTCCAGCAGTTTTTTCGGCAAAAGCATCATGCCGAGCTGCACGTCCGAAACCTCGGGCGCATAGATTCCGTCGATTCCCAGCTCCGCCTTCACTGCCTGTGCCGCAAAGCGCATCCCCGCGTGGGTGGTTTGGGTGCTCAGCCGAATCTGCACGCCGTTCGTGCGCAGTCCGTTTTCGGTATCATTGCCGCGAACACGCAGGTCATTGAGCGCGAGGCGGGAATAATTTTTAAAAGTAATGCGGACATATTTTACGCCTTTGACCGAGCCGGTGAAATCCCGAACGGAGCATCCGGCGGTAAAATTGGCTTCCAGCTGACTGCACATGGCGGTCACATTGCCGTCAAAACGGTAGACTTTTCGGTAGTCGATACCGTTTTCTGAAACTTCGATTTCAAAGGCTTTCACGTTGCTTTTACGGTTATAAAAGTTTGTTGTGCCGTCGGGAAAATAGCTGACCAGCGAAAATTCCACCGCAGTCAGATCCGTCGCGTGCGGCAGCATTGCCGTCAACACTGCGTCGCTGTGTCCGGAATCGCCGCCCTCACTGCCCTGCTGCCATTCGGTGGCGTGCCAGGAAGTCGTCGCGTCGCCGTCCGTAAGATTGACTGTCGGATAGTTTTTGTTTTCCTGCGAGCTGCGAACCACCGTCGGATAGATTTTCTTTTCCGGCGCGGCACTGACCGATCCTTTAAACGACACTTCGCTGAGCGCCAGACAGCTGTCGGGAATTTGCCCATAGACGCACAAACGGACATATTTCACCGTTTGCGCGTTCAAAGACAGCTCGTCCGTGCGTCGGTGATCTTCTCCCGCAGCCGCGCCGTCAGTTACTGACGCCGCTTTGGTATACAAAATTCCGTCCTCGGACACAAACACGTCATACTTTGACGCTACGGCGGAGAAAGAATAGGAACCGCCCCAGACGATGCGCGCGGTACCGAGATCATAGCAGTTGTCCAATGTCAGATCAAATGTAGTGGCTTCGGGAATAGACGTCCAGTTTCTCATGAAAAAGGTTCTGTCCTCACCGTCGATAATCGCCGAAATGTCGCCCTGATCGGTATGCCATTTCCCCTCTGATTTCGCGGCAGTGGCGGCGGCAATCGGGTGGATTTCTTCCTCCCCGGCAAATGCAGCCGTCGGAATCGCCGACATAAGCAGGGCAAATATCAACAGCATCCCTACGGTTTTCTTCAACACATTTTCCTCCTGTCATCGGTCGTCTGAAAGGGCTGTGTGCGCTGTGCTTTCAATCCGATCGGGTCCTGTGCTGTCTCTGACTGTGCAATTCTTCGGTTTGACAATGTGCCCGAAAATCGCGTGCTGTCTGGCGGTTGTCAGATCGGCAAATGTCCGCAGACAAAAGCCGTCTCCCGCCTTTTTTTACGCTTTGCAGCACCGACAAACAACAACACATACAAATTCAGAATACCACAAAATTTGGAAAAAAGCAATAAAAAACTGATCAAAAATCGCACAGAACTTATCAAAAAAACAGACGGTTTCCCGTCTGTTTTCTGCTTTTATTTTGTCGGCAAACGATCTGGGGTATAGTACTTGTCCATTTCCATCAACTTTTGCAGCTGCTCGCTGTTCATGATGGTATCGTAATTCTTCGGTCCGACATTGTGTCCGATGGCAATCGTGGGTTCGGTCGTGATGGTAGCATTTCTGCCGTTGTACGCCTG
>DLVP01000230.1:3968-7318 GCA_003445125.1 Oscillospiraceae bacterium
CCAGATAGCCCGCATATTCCGGCTCCTTCACCCACACCACATAGCTCGACGCCAAGCCCAGAATGTCCGTTCCGTGGTCATAGTAATAGAAATCGCCCCAGAAGTGCAGGATGCTTGATTCCACGCGTTCGTCGTCAAAGGACGCGCCCGTGAAGTCCCCGCCGTACAGTTTGACTTCGTAATGTCCATCCACTTCCGTGATCCGATCTTCGGCAATCCGCTGGCTATGGACAGGATTCTCGTCATTTTCCAGCGTCCACGGCAGCGGGTAGATATTCACCGGCTTTGCCATCATATCCGAAGCGATAAACCAGCCGTCAGAGTCCTTCGTGCGCGCGTACAGCCTGATCGGTCCGAAGCAGAGGGTAATCTCCGCATCCTCCGGCAGGCTTTTTCCTTGAGCCAAGGCGATGCCGGCAATCGGAAGTGCATTTCTGTAATCATCCGCCACTGCATACATATTGGTCGCGTTGGTACGGTCTATGATTTCCTCGTTTGGCAGACACATATCCACGTACAGCGGATCGCTCATTCTCGAAATCGGCAGAACTCCGTCGAACTGGTCGTCGCATTCAATCCAATCCGGCTTGAAATCCACCCATTTGATTGCGCCGTCGCCTTTGAACGGATATTCGACTACGCGCAGGATTGTGTCGCGATCCAAAAGATAGACGCCTTTTTCAATGTAATAACCGACAAAACCGTCAGCTTCGGGGAAAAACTCGTCGTCCGTCGGACGGCGCGGAGCATCGGCAGCCGCCGCCGAAACGTCAAAATATTTCTCGCCGTCGATTTCGCGAATATAGTCCGCGACATTCAGCGTCCACGAGGACGTATTCTTTTTTGACGAATTGTCTTTTTTCGACGCCGTCTCCGACACGGTTTCCGAGCCGTTCTTTTCCGAAGATGTCGTTTGTGCATTTTCACAGCCGCACAGCAGCAGAATCGCCGCCAGCAGCGCCACTCCCAATCTTTTCATGCAATCCTCCCGTCTGATTGTTTTTTAATGCCGAAACGGCATTTATACAAACATTTCCAGTATAGCAGATGCATCTGCAAAAATCAAGAAAAATTATACAAAAAAACGGACGGTTCCCCGTCCGTTTTTATCACTTTATTCCCAACAGTTTGCACACCTTTTCGCTGTCCATGACCTCGTCATACGCCTTCGGTCCGACGTTATGACCGTAGATCACCCGCGGCTGATCAGTGATGACAAAATAACGGCTCGAAAACGTCTGCACACAGTCGCCGTTTTCTTTTCGCGCATCCGCGCCGGTGTCTCCCGCCAAAAATCCCGACCATTCGGGTTCCTTTACCCACACGGTATAACCGGCGGCAATGCCCAAAATATCGTCGCCGTTTTCAAACTCATAGAACGGGCTTCCCCACGAATGAAGCACCGCGCGTTCCACACGATCGTCGTTGAATTTTTTGCCCTTGAAATCGGCACCCGTAAGCTGAATTTCAAAGTGATCGTCCACCCACTGCAGGAGCTTCGGATTCGTATGCGTGACATTGTACGGCGATGCCGGCGGATCGGCGCTGCCGAGCGTCCACGGAATCGGGCAGATCGTGCCGAGATCGGAAGGACCGTGGTGTTCGGCGTCTCCCATGGAATTAAGTGCCACAAACCAGCCCTTGCCGTCGTTTTTGCAGGCGAGGAGCTTGAATTCACCGAAGCACAGGGTGATCACCGCGTCATCGGGAATCTGATCTTCTTTTTCTTCGTCCAGATAAATCGCAATCAGCGGCGTGAGCGTGCGGTGATCCGCGACAATCTCGTAGTTCACGTTCGCATTTTTGGTGCCGCTGAAGGCATTGCGTTCATGCGGGAGGCACATTTCCAGATACATCGGATCGTTCATTTTGGAAATCGGCAGCACGCCGTCAAACTGATCGGGATTCTGGAAATACCCTTCCGGCTTGAATCCGTCCCATTTGATCGCGCCGTCGCCCTTAAAGGGGTAGTTCAGCACGCGAAGCATCGTGTCGGATTCCACAAGATAAACGCCTTTTTCGATATAATAACCGACAAAGCCGTCCACTTCCGGAAAATACATATCATCCAGCGCACGGCGCGGTCCGTCCGCAGCAGCCGCCGAAACGTCAAAATACTTCTCGCCGTCGATTTCGCGGAGATAGTTCTCGACCACCAGCGTCCACGAGGCATTGTTTTTCTTTGAGGAAGTTTCCGCAACCGCCTCCGAACTCACCGCCGAAGAAGTGTCTCCCGAAGAGGAACCGGCGGGCGTTTCGTTGCAGCTGCACAGCAGCAGCGTTGCTGCCAACAGTACAATCCCTGCTCTTTTCATAAAAACCCTCCAAAATATTCCGAAGATATCTTAAGTATAACTGAAATTCTCAAAAAAGACAACCCCAAAAAGGTGAATTTTAGTAGAATTTACAAAAACGAGCGGTTGCCCGCTCGTTTTTGTTTTATTCGATTCCCATGAGTTTGCAGACCTTCTGGCTGTCCATCACTTCGTCGTAGCGCTTCGGTCCGACGTTGTGTCCGTAGATCACGCGCGGCTGATCGGTGACTTCAAAATTGATGCCTGTAAACGCCTGCTGACAATAGCCGCCCTCGCCGCGGATATCCGTGCCGATTGTTGCCGTCAGTTTGCCCGACCATTCGGGTTCCTTCACCCACACGGTATAGCTTGCCGCCACACCCAGCACGTCGCTTCCCTTTTCAAAATTAAAGAACTTGCCCCAGAAGTGCAGAATACTTCCCGTGACGCGCTCGTCGTTGAAATTTTTACCCTTGAGGTCTGCCCCTGTCAGTTTGATTTCGTAATGGTCGTCCACCTGTGTGATAAGGGCAGGATCGATCGCATACGCCTTGACGGGATTGCTGTCATTTTCCAGCTGCCACGGAAGCGGATAGATATTCTTCGGCATCGGATCCGCTTCGTCCGCCAAAAACCAGCCGTCGGAATCCTTGGTGCGCGCCGCAAGGCGAATTTTTCCGAAGCACAGGGTGATCTGTGCATCATCGGGAATTTCGCGTTCCGGATTGGTATAAATCGCGCCGATGGACAGCGCGTTGAAATACCGGTCGGTCAATTCGTACAGGTTCGACGCGTTGGTTCTTCCTTTCGGCTCCACGTCCGTGCGTCCCGCCGTGCCCATGTACGACGCCGTTTCATTCGGCACGCACATTTGCACATACAGCGGATCGTTCATTTTGGAAATCGG
Source organism: Oscillospiraceae bacterium (assembly GCA_003445125.1). Classification (GTDB taxonomy): domain Bacteria; phylum Bacillota; class Clostridia; order Oscillospirales; family Ruminococcaceae; genus UBA11540. The sequence continues at coordinate 7,170 of DLVP01000230.1, forward strand.
CAGCACGCCGTCATACTGATCCGGATTTTTCATATAATTGTCCACCGAAAATTTGTCCCATTTGATCGCGCCGTCGCCCTTGAACGGGCATTTCAGCACACGCCACATGGTGTCGGCATCCACTATGTACACGCCTTTTTCAATGTAAT
>DLVP01000230.1:7355-7773 GCA_003445125.1 Oscillospiraceae bacterium
GTTCGGGGAAAAAGTCCCGATCGTCCGGACGGCGCGGGCTTGCCGCGGCTGCCGCCGAGACGTCAAAATAGTTTTCACCGTCGATCTCGCGGATGAATGCCGCCACATCCAGTGTCCATGAGGATGTGTTCTTTGACGAATTTGCTTTCTTCGACGAAGTGTCCGCTGCCGTTTGTGACACAGTCGCCGAGCCGTCCGAAGACGTGGTGGTCGTTTCGTTGCATCCGCACAGCAGCAGTACTGCCGCGAGCAACACAATTCCCAGTTTTTTCATAGTTTCCTCCCAATCTATGTTTTCGGTGTCAGAGTGACACACAGACAAGTATAGCAGAAAGTTCCGAAAAAATCAACGGAAAGTGCCGAAAACTCTGACGGAATTTACAAAAAAACGGACAGTTTCCTGTCCGTTTCTCTCTTT
>DLVP01000230.1:7863-8020 GCA_003445125.1 Oscillospiraceae bacterium
GGTCCGACGTTGTGTCCGTAGACCATCTTCGGCTCGTTGGTGATGACGAAATAACGGCTGGAGAACGTCTGGTGGCAATACTGTCCGTCTTGTCTGACATCGGCGCCGGTATCGCCCGCGAGGAAGCCCGACCATTCGGGTTCTTTCACCCACACGG
>DLVP01000179.1:0-6455 GCA_003445125.1 Oscillospiraceae bacterium
CTGCCCCGGTCCGGCGATGCAGCGCTTGACGAGAATTTTATTGCCGAGATAAAACGCGATCAGATCGCCCTGCCGAAACTCCGCGCCCTTGAGCGAGACGACAATGTCTCCCTCTGAGAGCGTCGGCGTCATCGAAGAGCCGTAGATCTGCAAAACCGGCGTCAGCACCGTCGCCACCAGCACCGCCAGCGCCGCCACGCCCGTTTTCTCCACGAAATTCTTTGCTTCCTCCACGTTCGTGAATTCGTCCATACTGTCGTCATTGACCGAACCGACATGACCGAGCTCGCCCTCTACCTGCACGCCGTCATAAGCGCAGGTCTCCACCACACGGCGGGTCAGCGCGATATTCTCCTCATACGGAAGGCTCGACGCATCGATCATGATGCCCGTTGCGCCGTAGCGCAGAGCGCGCGTTGTTTCCAGCTCCGACGGACCGTGATCCAGATGGAAGCACACCGGCACATCGGCTTTTGCTGCCGCCGCCAGCACGGACGGCGCGAGGAAATAGCCCGCCTGCTCTTTGATCAGACGCGGATAGATCTGCATGATCACCGGCGCGTGTGCTTTCTGCGCCGCATTGAACACGCCGATCACTGTTTCCATATTGTACACATTGAATGCGGGAATGGCAAAATCGCCTTTTTCCGCCATTGCAAGGATTTCCTTGAAGCTCACCAGCATACGACTGCCTCCCTTTTATTTGCAGGCGTCGAGCAACAGCCCGGCAACCGTCACGATCTTTTTGCCTGCGGGTTTGTGCATTTTCAGCACCTCATACTCGGAGGGGCTTGCACACACCAATGTCTGTGCGTCGGTTGCTTCAAAGTTCACCCAACGATCTGCCGCCACTTTTGCCATAGTATCGGGCATATACTCGTTCATCAGGAGATTGCCGCCGAACATGGTGTCCTTGCCGTGGAGCAGCATTTCGCAGTTTTCTCCGCAGGCGTTGAGGATTTCTCTTGCCGGCTCGGTCTCTTCCAGATCACGCGCAAGCTGTGCCGGATCCTGGAAAGAGAGTTTGTGTTCGCTCTTTTTTGGTTTGAGCTTTTTGAGCAGTCCTGCGGCAACCGATGTAAAGGTTTCTACCTTTGCCTTCAGTCCCAGTCCCCACTCTTTATACTCGCGCAGGAAGGTCTTGGCATCGACCGGATCCAGTGCAATCACGGTTTTATATTCATTGAGCGTCTCGACCGCTTTTTTCATGACTTCCTTGGTCTCGTCGGTCGCACCGACCAACGTATCATACACCCAACCGCTGTTCGGCTCATTTTCCAGCACCGTGAACTTCACGCCCGCCTTTTGCAGCAGCTCGATGGCTTCAATCGCATAGGTCGGTGCTTTGGTGCGTGCGTCCTGTCCCAAAAACAGCAGGGTATCGGTCTTTTCGGAAGCGGAAGCAATGGCTTTTTTCAGCTTCGCATTCAGGCTCTTGACACCGTAGGCATTGCCTGTGGCATCCAGATTGTCCAGCATGGTTTCGATATATTTCGGAAGCAGCCCCTCCATTGCGATTTCGCGGCGGACTTCCTTCGTGAACAGAATCGGATCCCAACCGGTGGCACATTCCTTCGTGCAGGCACCGCAAAGAGCGCACTCGTACACGTTATCCGCCACATCCTCCAGCTTTGCGGCGCCGCGCTCGACAAGCGACAGGGCAAGCGCGCGGGCGCGGGCGGTTTCTCTCTCTTGACCGGTCGCATTTCCGATCGGGCAGATATGCCGGCACATCCAGCAGAAACGGCAGGCGTCGATGGTTTGTTTGGCTTTATTTGAAATTAACATCTGCTTCTCCTCCTTACAGTCCGAGCTTGAACGGGTTCATGATGCCGTTGGGGTCAAGCTGTTTTTTGATGCCGGTGAACACCTGCATGGCAGGACCGTACTGTTCCTTCATCAGTCTGCCCAGCTTAATGCCGACGCCGTGGTGATCGTTGACCACACCGCCGTTTGCCAGCGCCGTGCGCACACCGGTCGTCCAGATTGCCTGATGCAGGCGCAGTGCTTCGTGCGGATCCTGCGGCACATCGTTGACAATAAAGCGGTCGTAGACCATGGCGCCCCACTCGTACCAGTGAGAGAAGTGCGCAATGAATTTTGCCATCGGGAAGTTGGTTTCGATGGCTTCCTTCATCGCCCAGTAGATCTTCTCGATCGTTCCGTAGGGAGCAATGGTGTCCATCGTACCGAACATCTGCGGCAGATCCATCATATGACCGGGATAGAAGAACGTGATCTTCTCTTTCCACCATTTCTCTCCGTATTCGCTGCCCAGATCCTCCGCGCCGTATTTTGCAAAGGTATCCAGCAGGATTTTTTCCTCCAGTGCCACCATCTCGGAGACACCCTCGATCGCCACGTTCATGAACGCACCCTCGCGTTCCACACCGACGATCTTCTTGATCAGTGAAGCGGTCTCTGCAGGGTCGTACAGACGCATGACGGACGGTTTGAACTTCTGAAGCAGTTCTCTTGCCGCATCAAACGCTGCGGTCATATTTTTGAACAAAAAGCCGCGGAAGCGTCTTTCTTCGGGCTGTGCGTAAATGCGCATCTGCGCTTTGGTGATAACGCCCAGCGTTCCCTCCGAACCGATGAAAATCTGGTTCAGGTCGGGTCCTGCCGCATGCTTCGGTGCGGGAGAAGTCTCGATGATATCGCCGTTGGGGAGAACGACCTCCATCTGCATGGTCATATCGTCGATCTTTCCGTATTTCGTGGACACGACGCCGATTCCGCGGTGCGCCAAAAAGCCGCCGACGGTGGAGCAGGTCAGAGAACTCGGATAGTGCATGGTGGCATAGCCGCGCTCGTTGGCGACCCATTCGATATGTTTATAAATCGCACCGGTGCCGCACTCGATGTACATTCCCTGTTCGTTGACGTCATAAATCTTGTTCATGCGCTTGGTGTCCAGCACGATGCCGCCCGCGACCGGAATGGCACCGCCCTGTGTTCCGCCGCCGCCGCCCCAAGTGGTGACGGGAATCTTGTAGTAGTTGGCGATTTTCAGCACCGCCGAAACCTCTTTGGCGTCCTTCGGGGAAACCACGACGTCCGCCTCGGGCATACGGTGCCCGCGATCCGCCCACATACGGGACAGCCAGTAGTAATCGACGCTGTGCGTGATCTTATCGATCTCTCTGGTCGAACAGTTTTCTCTGCCGACGGCGTCCTCCAGCTCGGTAACAATCATGTCATTGAGAAATTCGTTGTAAAGCACTTTCCGTTCTCCTTTTCTTATTTGATAACCTCGTCGGTTACATTGCCGATAAACTTGCAGAATTCTTCAAGTTCCGCCGTATGGTCGCCCTCGATCTCGGACACATGATGAATATACGGTCCCTCAATCATGCGCTTTTCCCACAGCGGCAGGTTGTTGAACCGTCCCCACAGATAGGTGCCGAAGGTCATCGGTCCCTTGTCCGACTTGCAGGTGCCGTTGAGAATCGAATACTTGCCGTACTCCTGATCCATACGCGCCACGGTGAACTCGCCGTCATGCACATAGAACCACGGACGCATATTCACCAGTTTGCTGTGGCTGTCCTTGTGTTTGAGCGAATGAGCAAACGGTCCGCAGTGCCACATCAGCTCCACGTTCTCGTCCTCGGGATGGCGAACCGTGAACTCGCCCAAAAACGGAATCTTCTTGCCGCGGGTGGAACATTTGAGCAGTCCCATCGTGATTGCGGCATGAACGTCCGTCTCGCACGCGATGACATAACCCATATCCGCCAAAATACTGAACGCGGCGCACGGCATGGCATTCAGTGCCAGCTGCATCGACGTCCAGCACTCGGACGCCATGACATCCAGATCAAAATCGCGGAACAGATCAATATACAGCAGGACAAACGCGTAAATCTTTTCCAGTTTATCTGCCGACAGATCGTCCACTTCATAATCACGGCGAAGAATCTCCGCGCCCTTCTTACATTCCTCCATGCGCTCGGCAAGGATCTTGTTGTACCGATCAATCACCACTGCCATATTGATCGGAATCACGCGGATATCAAACTCTTCCATCAGTTCGCTTTCATTGTAAATCACAGAACAGAACGGCTTCGGACGAAGTCCGACCTGTCCGACTCTCATGCCGCGGAAATTCTTCACCATGCACGCCACGGTGATGAACCGCTCCAGACCTTCGGAAAACGTCTTGTCCTCGATGCGGCAGTTCGGGATATAAGTATAGGGAATTCTGCGGCGCATGAACTGACGGGACATTCCGAACAGTCCGCACTGGCTGTCCGTATAGCGTGTGCCGTCCTCTTCGAACACATCATCCAGCGGCGCCCACAGAAGCACGGGCTTGCCGACTTTCTTTGCCAGGGTTGCCGCGGCTTCCTCGTTGCCGAAGTTACAGTTGATAATCAGCACGGCATCAACCTGCTCGTCGATGAAGCGTTTTGCCATCGCCTCGGCGTCCGCCTCGGTATAAATGATCCCACGGTCGTTGACGCCGTCCACATTGACAAACGAAACGCCCTCCTGCGTGAAATGCTCGGTGATGTATTTCACATACCGCACACCCCGCTCCTCCGCCTTTTCCCAGTTGAAAATGCCGGGACGGGGAGTCACGTCACGCCGAACCGGTGCCAGACCGATTTTTACAGAATAGTTCAGCATAAAATTCGCCCTTTCTTTTTTTCTGCAAATCTGTTATAATGGAAGCAACCCGAAAAGGCTGTTTCCAATGCCTTTTCATCCTTTCTATTGTATCACGGAAAATGACACTTTTCAAGAGATTTTGGAATTTTTTTTCACTGTTTTTTACGATTATAGTGGAAATTTGCTCCACTTTCGGAGTATTTTTTCAATTGGGAGGAAGTTTATGACATCGGTATTCATGGCAATCAAAGCACTCTACCCCCAGATGGGACGCGGTGAAAAGCGCATCGCCGACTGGATCCTCGTTCACCCGCAGCAACTGATCGGAATGTCGATCAGCGAGCTTGCCAATGTCTGCGGCTGCGGCGACGCAACCATCGTCCGTTTTTCTCGCCGTCTCGGGCAGGTCGGGTATCAGGGACTGAAAATCAGCATTGCGCAGGAGTTGTCCGCCAACGGCGCTCCCGCCGAACCGGATGCCGTGCTGCGATCCGACAGCTGTTTTGACATTTTCCGCAAGCGCGAATCCGAAATTTCCGCGGCACTCGAATACACCCGCAGCGTTCTCGACCGCGACGCAATGGATCGCGCCGCCGAAGCGCTCATGCACGCGGGAAACATTGCCATTTTCGGTCTGGGCAACTCCGCGCCGATCGCCGTGGACGCCCAGCACAAATTCCTGCGGGCGGGGCTGTACGCCAGTGCCTACTGCGACAACCACATGCAAGCCATCGCCGCATCCCATCTAAAGTCCGGCGACGTTGCTCTCGGCATCTCCCATTCCGGCTCCTCCGTGGACGTCGTGTCCGCCATGCGGCTGGCACGGGAGGCGGGCGCTTTCACGGTCTGCATCACAAACTACGGTGCGTCCCCGATCACCCGCCAGAGCGACGTCTCGCTGTTCACCAAGGCGGAAGAAACGCGGTATTCCATTCTTGCCCTCAGTTCCCGAATCGCCCAGCTTTGCATCATCGACGCGATCTACACCTATATCATCAATCACAGCGACCGTGCCGCCATGGAAGCCATCCGCGAAACGGAGCGCGCGCTGGAGGAAAAAAAGTTCTGAAAATGCTTGACTTTTCTTTTCTGTGTGTTATCATGAAATCTATGACTGCGGAGGAGGAATCCTATGAGAATCGGAAGAATCAACAAGTTCGGCGACGAACACTTTGAACAAACAAAAAAGGAAGGACTTTCCTTTATTGAGGTCTGCTGCAACAACCGCGAGGACAGTGAAAAATTCATTGCCGACGTCGAAGCGGTCAAAGCCCGCATCGCGGCTTACGGTATTGACATTCCCTGCGTCGGACGATGGTATCACACACTGATGCACGACGGCAAAATCGACGAGGCGGAGGCAGAGGTATACTTCCGTCTGATGGACGCGGCAATCGAAGTCGGAGCCAAGACGTTTGTCTGCGGCTGCAACTACGACGAAAGCATCAGCCTGTATCAGAACTACACGCACGCCATCACTTTCTTCCGCCGCCTGCTGGAACACGCCGACGGACGGATTCGTGTGGCGGTGGAAAACTGCGACTGGAACAATTTTGTCACCTCGCCGGAGCAGTGGAAAATCATTCTCGGCGAATTGCCCGGACTGATGATCAAATTTGACGCATCTCATGCCTACAAGCGGCATGAGGATTATCTCGGACAGCTTTCCGACTGGGGACGCCGTGTGGCACACGTGCATCTCAAAGGCGTGGTGCTCGCCGGCACGGGGTATGTGGACGATCCGCCCGCAGGCATGGACGACCTCAACTGGGGTGCGATTTTCGCGATTCTCTATTCCCGCGGTTATAACGGCGATCTGAGCATTGAGCCGCATTCCG
>DLVP01000179.1:6487-9536 GCA_003445125.1 Oscillospiraceae bacterium
TGGGCGAATTCGGCATTGCGTTTACCAAACGTTTTGCCGAGCAGTTCCTCCGCTGATTTTTCTGAAGAACACAATCCCCCTGCGGGAAACGCCTTCGGCGTTTCCCGCAGGGGGATTCGTTTCGCTTCTTTCCGAAACCATGCCGCGCCGCCGAAAAATCGGCGGCGCGGCATGGAAATCCTTTTGTTTTTCTCTGCTTGGAACGGGTACGGTTTTCCGCCCGAAAAATCCCGCTCGAGTTGCATGACCCTTCCGCCGAGAACGCCTTTTTTCGGCAATCCGACACGTAAGAAAAGCGCCTGCCGAGCGAAAAGCTGCCGATTCCGAAAGTGCCGCACCGGAAGACAGCATCACGTTCCCGACCGCGCGGGATTTGTCACAATTCTGTCCATTGTTTCACGCCATGCGGCGCGCACGGAAATCCGTGCGCGCCGCATTTTTCTGTCAATACCAATTGTCTCCGCCCATCCAGGTTTTCTCCTCCGCGCGGTCGCGGATCAGCTGCAGGCGGCGGATGATCTCCCGCTGTTCCTCGGTCGGATTCGGAAGATTTTCGGAAGAATACGCCCCGTCGAGCGCCGCAAGCGCCGTCCGGTAATACGAGCGCGTGACGTTGTCCAGCACGCGGTACTCCCATTCGGAGGAAGCGTCGGCGCGATACTTCACATAGAAGCATGCCGTTATTTCCATGTTATAGGCTTCCGAAGTGTTCGGAATCCCCGTCAGCACAGCGGTATAGGTCAAAGAACGGCTGTCCTGTTCATAGATATACTTTGCGGTGACATCCAGCACACGGTTGTCGCCGTCCAGCGCCATAGTCAGCAGGTCGGTTCCTTCGGGAATCCACGCCGCGGGAAGCAGCAGTGCACCAAACACGCAGTTGCCGTTTTCCTGATACTCATATTCTTTCCCGTCGGTCCACCGGTCAAAATTTGCATCCTTGACCACCCTCATTCCGAAGCGGATGGCAGGGGTATCGCCCTCAATACGGATATTCGCACCGATGGCGCGGTTTTGCATCTCTTTTTCATAAACCGAGAGGGTAAGCGTCGTTTTCGCGCCGCCAAGCTCCAGCGTCACTGCGGCACTGCCCGCCTTGTCCAAGGTCGGCGCGGTCAGGCGATAGTCTCCGATTTCGCGCGTCGCGCCATCGCTGTACACGGCAGTGACGGTCATGCCCGTCGGGTCAAACGATTCACCGACCGTATAGGCGGTTTTTGCGGGAAGCTTGGTGATTTTCAGCGACTGCACGCGGACATCCTTCACCGTCGCGTCAAACGTGTGGAAAACGCCGTCATAAACATAGGACACGGCGGTTTTCCCCGCTTTTGAGAAGTCATAGGAAACCGTCCAGCCGGAAGCTGCGGATTCCGAACTGCCGTCCTGGAAATACACCGTCAGGCAATGCGGATTCGGAATTTCGCCCGGGTAAAACACCGTCTGTCGGTTCTGCGGCTCGATGCGCACGGCGTAGCGCGGTGCGGTCGGGTCGGCGGGAATCGTGAAGGTCGCTTCGCCGACGATCCGCCTGGAGGAAAGATCACGGACATAGACCGTGCAGGTGCGCTCGTAACGGCTCGGCATACGCACGGTCAGCGTGGCGGTTTTCGTCAGATTTCCGCTGACGTTTTCCACGGAAATCGCGTCGTTTGTCGGCAGAAATTCGGCGTCCAAGCCGTACATATTGGTCACGGAAAGCGTCGCCGTTTTGCCGAAAGCGAGGGTATCGGTGCTTGCGGTTGTGGTCTTTTTCTGATAGTCATAATTGGTATCATAGCTTGTCTTAACAAAGGTCACGTCGTCGATCAGCACACGGTTCGCGCCCTTGAACGCAATATTGAGATAATAGCGGTTGTTGTGCCTCATGTCCCAATCGCCGTACACCCCGTCCGAGGTGTCGGAAACCTGAACCTTAAAGACGTATTCCTTCCAGTCTGCCGTCAGCGGCTGTGCGGTTTTTTCGCTGACGTTCATGCCGTACCAGCAGGAAACCTCCGTGTCAATGAGTGCCGATTCGCCGACCGTTTCGTCATCGCACCTTGCCCAAAGGCGCACGGTGTATTCCCCGCCGCCGTACCGGCGGACAACATCGGTCACGAGCTGATACCCGCCGCGCCAGGAGGTCGCGGGGTCACTCAGGGAAAAGTTCGTCGTCGGACGCATCAGCATGGCGTAACTGCCGCTGTGTGCGTCGTCGGAGATGGTCAGCGGTGTGAAGTCAAAGCACGTCCAGGATTCCAGAGCATGCGGGCTTTCAAAATCGCCGTTTTTCAGCAGGTTTTCGCCGCGGTCAAGGTTTTGAATCACGACCGTTTTTTCCGCCGCGGTATAGGTCGCCGTGCGAGCAAACGCCTTTTCAAAAAACTCATACGGCACCGCGATTCTGCCGTCTTTTTCCAGCGCAGGTGCGCTCATGGTCAGTTCTTCGCCGCGAACCCAAAGCGTGCGGCTGTCCTTCGTCACACGAATCGCCGTTTGTTCGTCGTACAGGCTCAGCTGTGCGCCGTTTTTGTCGGCGGAGAAACCGAATTTTTCCGCGATTGCTGCCGCATCGACATACACGGTGCCGTTTTGCTCAAACGCCGCAATCGGGGCATTGACGCGGAGTCCCGTGCGGTCAATTCCGTTGCTTCCCTTGGCGGAGGAACGGAGGTAGACCTTCGGCACGGTGGTGCTGACGGTTCGGCGGTTTGCCGTCGGCGGCGTGTACGTGCCGTCGTTTACGATTTTCACCGTGCTTTTCACGCCCACGGTCGAATTTTCGGGCACGGCATAATAGAGGATATTGTCGCTTCCGACACCCGTGTCGGAATCATAGGTCACGGGCTGTGTGCCTGTGTACAGGTTTGTGATCGTCACATGGCAGTTGCCGTAAGCTGAGGTCGATTCCGTGAAATTGCCGCTGCTGTCCGTCGTTCCGCGGCGGGTGGAAACAGACACATTGCCCGACGGATAGGTCGGAAGCGCGATGTTCTTCATCACCACGGTTTTCAGGTTGCCGTTACCGGCGGTTGTGTTGCGGATACCGAAGAAATCACCTGTCGGCGTG
>DLVP01000130.1:0-185 GCA_003445125.1 Oscillospiraceae bacterium
GGCATTGTTCTGTGCGCCGAAAATAATTCCCGCCGCTGCCGACTGAATTTTAACCTCTGTTTCCAATGTGAACGTAGTGCCGGAAAATCCGGGAAGCTCTGCGACCGGTGCCGTGATCCACTGTGCTTCGCTGAAGCCCCCGTTCATCAGTCCCGTCTCAAAATACGACGGTGCGGATGTGGCGG
>DLVP01000130.1:200-7647 GCA_003445125.1 Oscillospiraceae bacterium
TTCTGATCGGTCACGGTGACCTGCCAATAATACCGTGTCTGCGCCTGCAGTGCTTTGCCGCCGTAAACCACGCCCACCGACACGCCGCTTTCCACCGTGCCGCTGTCCCAACAGTCATACTCGCCCGCGGCGAGCTTTTTCTCGTCGGTCGCCACCGTCAAGCGGTAGTTTTTCTGGCTCTGCGCCGAAGCCGACGATTTCATCTGCCAGCTAAACCGCGGTTTTTCGGTGTCAATTCCAATCGGGCAATCCCGATATTCTGTCTGCAAGCGGTCAATCATAAACGAATTCTCCTCTCCGAGCGCCGACACTCCCGTGGCTGAATACGCAAAAAGCATTGCCAACGCAAGGCAGCTGCCGATTACACGTTTGAGCATTTCACCACTTCTTTCCTGTTTTTCAGTGTATCACAAATCCCCCCCTTGTTTCAATGACTGTTTTTGCTCTTTTTCGGATGCGCGATGCAAAAACGGTCAGTTTCGCAGAAAATGGCGGGCAGTGCTTTCGCACTGCCCGCCCGAGAAAATTTACCGTTTACCGAATCCGCCGAAACCGCCGCTTCCCGTTCCGTAGACCACACTGTCCATGGTGACGGAAAACGTCTGCGAGCCGACAGTCAACGTATAGGTGCTTCCGACTTCCACCCCGGGGGCGCTGATCACCACACTGCGGAAGGTTTTTGTCGGTGTGAAGCTTGCCAGAACTTTGCCGTTTTCGTCGGTCAGGGTCACCTCTGTTCCCGCGTTTTGTGCGGAAGAGAGGTTATAAAGAATACTTCCCTGGGTCGAGTTCTTTCCGAAATTGACCGCCATTCCCGACGAACCGAACGCAACCACCGTGCCGCCTGTAATGATGCCTTCGCCTTCGTAATCCAGCGCGCCGTCGCCATCCGAAACAGAACCGTTGACGTAGACTGTGCCACCCGTTACGGTCAGAGAGCCGTTGGAATCAATCCCGTCGCCGGAAGCGTCGATGGTGATGCTGCCGCCGCTGATGGTAATACTGCTCTGGGAATCACCGCGGAAGGAATCGCTGCCGAACCATCCCGCTGTACCGGAGGTGTCTTTCCCGCCCGCGGCATTGATGCCGTCGTCGGATGCGGTGACAGAAACCTCTCCGCCGGAAATGTTCACCACGGTGCCTTCCAATCCCTCATAACTGCGGGTGATGTTCACCGTACCGCCCGAAACAGTAAGGGTGCCGTCGGCGTGGAATCCGTCGTCCCCGGTGGAAACCGTGAATTTTCCGCCTGTGACCGTAACGTCGGAGTTGCTGTGCACCGCGTCATCCGCCGTGTCCAGCACAAACGTGCCGCCCGAGATCGTCACCGTTCCGTCTGCCTTCAATCCCTTGCAGGATTCGGTGGTTGCGGAAGAATTGCCGCTTCCTCCCGGAAAATTTCCGTCAGGAGGCGTCTGTCCTCCGGAGGGCGGGGTCGGCATATTGCCGCCCTGCGGTTTTTCGGGACGGCTGCCGCCCTGTCCGAACTGTCCGTCCGGAGGGGTCTGTCCTCCCTGCGGCATTTGTCCGTCCTGTGGCATTTGTCCGTCCTGCGGCATTTCGGGCGGTTCGGTCATACCCGAAGTGTCCCAGACAATGCCGTCCGAGGAAGTGTCCTTCGTTGTATCTCCTGCCGTATCCTGCGACGGTTTTCGGTCGTTCGGCATCATTTGACCGCCCGAAACGGTAACGGTTTGGCTGCCTCCGCCGGTCGTCAGTGTAAAGGTGCCGTTTTCCACCGTCAACGTGCCGGACGCGTCAAACGCGTCTCTGCCGGAGGTGATCGTGAACGTGCCGTCGGCAATATAAATATAGCCTTTTTCCGTATCGTCCGTGTTTTCGCAATGGATGCCGTCGGTGCCGCTGTCCACGGTCAGGCTGCCGCCCGCGATCCGCACGCTGTCGTTGGCGTCGATGCCTTTTTTGGTCGCCGTAATATTCAGTGCAGAACCCATGATCTTCAGATCATCCTTGCAGACAATGCCGTGAGCGGTGCTGTTCACCGTCAGTGTGCCGTCGCCGTTGATGGTCAGATCGGACTTGGAAAAGACCGCGCCATCCACATTGTTGTCATCGCTCTGCACAAACTCGCCGCTGTTGACAAGCGTGTTCTGTGTGTCCGCTTCGGTCGTCAGGAAAACCTTGTCGGCTTTTTTCACATACAGTGCCGCCCCCGAAGCACAGGTGACCGTAGCCCCGTTCAGCACCAGATGAATTTTGTCGTCCTTGCCCGCGTCTACCACGATCTGTCCGTTCAAGGTTCCCTCAAGGACATACGTTCCCGCGGCGGTGACGGTGACGGTGCTGCCGCTGACGGTCACTCCCGCGCCGTCCGCCGCGGCGGTATCGCCGCTGAGCGTCACCGTCACGGCGTCCGAATAGCCGATTTCATAGTCCCGATCGGAAAACATCGCGGACGTCGAAGTCACCGAAGAAGGTGACGAAGAAGTATTCAGCGTATCCGACGGCTGAGACTGTCCGCAGGCGGCAGCCATTGCCGCCATTGCCAATGCCGTGAAAACGGCGATGATTTTTTTGAACATAACCGTTCCTCCCTTACAATTCGCTTTCGCTTTGTCGGAGTGAAAGACTGATTTCCAGATTTCCGTTGAGGCAGCGCAGGTCGTCCACAAAGGCTTTTTCCTGCGAAGGGTCTTTTTCCGTAATTTCATAGGTCAGTCGGTTGAGACTTCCGAAGTTTGCCGTTTTGACCTTGAGCAGACGGACATGATCGGTGTATTTTTCAAACAGTTCGTCGAACATGGTGCCGTAGCTCAGATCCTCCGGCACGGTGATTTGCAGAATTTTCTGCCGTTCGGCGTCCCGTTTTTCTCCGAAAGGCGTGAGACTGAGCAGCAAATAGCATCCCCAAAGGATCACGGCAGCCGCGGCGGCGTATCCGACATACCCCATGCCGCACGCAAGACCGATTGCCACGGCAAGAAACACACTGCCGATTTCTCTGCCCGTTCCCGGCGCGGAGCGAAAACGCACCAGCGAGAACGTCCCCGCCACTGCCAATCCTGCGCCGAGGCTTCCGCTGACCATCAGAATGATCACGCTGACGATCGCCGGAAGCATTGCCAGCGTCACCGCAAAGCTCTTGGACGATTGATTACAAATTGTATAAACGATAGAAGTAATAACTCCGAGGACGATTGCCGTCCCCATACAAGCGGCAAACGCCGCAAAAGTCAGGGTTGTTTCCGTAATTACCGAAGCAAATATCCGATCAAGCACAATTTCTTCCTCCGTTCTCTTTTTCCCGTATCATTCGGGTGTATGCCATGCCGTATTTGGAAAAGGAAGTCTGGCGGATGCCCGCTTCCCCCAGCAGTTTTACCAGCCACAGCGGCACCGCGCGGGAAACCTTGATTTCCAGCAGTGACTGTCCTTCCTCCAGCAATTCAGTACCATAAGGCTCCTCGCAGAGGCTCATTGCCTCGGTGCGATAGCGAATATGGCGGTCAAAAGTGAGGCGAAAGCCCGGATCGTCTTTTCCGAAATACGCCGTGCGGTCGTAGCTGATATACATGGCGGGAACGAGCGTGCGGTAAAAATTTTTGAACGCGTCGATTTCCCGTCCGATCTGTGTCTGATTCAAAAGCGGACATTCATCGTTCAGATACGCAGCCGCCCGATTCTGCGGAAGCGAAATCCTCCGTTTAAACACCACGCCGCCGCACTTTTTCTTCAATTCCAGAAATACCGTTTCCTCTTTCCCGACGCGGCGATAGCTGCGCATACGGATCTTTTCTTTATAGGAAGGTTTTTCCAGCGACCGACGGATCAGCCGAAAATCGGGCGTATCGTAATACACATTCCGTATCGTACTCTCGCCGTAGGCATCGGGCGTCATAGAAGATTGAATTGCCTGTTCGAGAAAGCGGCGCTGTTTGGCGGTGAGCAGATATTTAAGTTCATATCGTTGAAACACATCGTTTTTCATTGTTCTCGCCTCCTGTGATTATCAGTATAGCGGCGCTTCCTTAAATGTACTTAAAGCAGACAAAAAAAATATGAGCCGATTTTTCGGCTCATATTTGAATGGTAATTTTCAGCGTTTTTCCGTCGGGACTGTGGGCAGTGATTTTTCCGCGGTGCATCTGCACAATGGATTTTGCCATGGAAAGCCCGATGCCGTAGCCCTCGGTGCTGCGGGAAGAATCCCCGCGTCGGAACCGATCGAACATGGCTTCCTGATTGCCCGCCGTCAGCCCCTCGGCTTCGTTTTCACAGGTCAGCACCGTTTTTTTGCCCTTGGTCTCCAGGGTGAAGCGGATTTCCTCCCCGCAGGCGTATTTCACCGCGTTATCCGCCAGCACGGACACCACCTGTTCCAGCAACCGGCGGTCTCCCGTCACGGTGACATCGGGCTGAATCCTTGAAACCAGCCGCAGACCGCGGCTTTGGGCGGTCAGCGCGAACGGTCGGAGCGTTTCGGTCACCACTTCGGACAGCGGCACGGGTTCCATCACCGTCAGCGGCGCGCCCTCGTCCATCCGTGCCAGAGACACCAGCTCACCCGTCAGTTTTGTGAGACGTTCCACCTGGTCGCGGATGCCGTCGGTCCACTGATTTTCTCCCTGCTGCATTGCCAGCACTTCGTTGCACGCGGAAATCGTCGCCAGCGGGGTTTTCAGTTCATGTCCCGCGTCGGTGATGAATTTTTTCTGTTTTTCATAGCTTTCGCACATCGGACGGATCGCCCGTCCGGAAAACGCCACGACCAACAGAAAAATTGCCGCCAGTCCGACGCCCGAAACCGCCAGGCTGATCAACAAAAACTCCCGCACGGAATTGAGATCGCGTGTGCAGTCGAGAAACAAAAACCGCACCCCCGCGTCGTTTTCCTGCGCAAGATACTTATAATTTCCGAGATACCCCGTGCGTTTTTCCTTTTGCCAAAGCGTTTGCGCAAAGGAAGCCGCCTGTTCGGTGTCCACGGCGGCAATTTTTCCCGTGTCCACGCTGACAAGCTCGCCGTCCTCTTTCAACTGCACCGAAAAATACCGTGTTTCATACGGCGCCTCCGGCGAAAAAGCAAACGGCTTTCCGTCGTCCGATTTTTTGGGAGGATCCTTGAACGGGAACTGTCCCTTATTGTCCGCCAGCATCGTCAGCATCTGCAAAGCCGAGCGATCCTTTTGTGCAAAATTAATGCCGTTGACGATCGCCATAATGACCGCCAGCACCAAAAACACCGAAAGCATGGTGATCAGAATGAAGTTTCTGCGCAGTTTTTTAATCATCGCGTATTTCCTCCAAACTATATCCCAGCCCCCGCGCCGCACGAATCCGCACATCCGCGCCGAGAGTTTCCAGCTTTTTTCTCAATCCCGAAAGATTCACCCATACCACATTCGCTTCCGCGTCGGTGTCCAAACCCCAGATTTTTTCCAAAAACCGTTCGGTCGAAATCACCTGTCCGGGGTTTGCCATCAGAATCTCGATCATCTGAAATTCCTTGTTTTGCAGCGGCACCGATCCGTGCGGCGACGAAAGCGTGAAATCCGCACGGTTAAGTGTGAGATTTCCGACTTTCAGCGCCGTATCCCGCAGTGTCGGCTGACGCCGCAGCATTGCGCGGATGCGGGCGGAAAGTTCCTTGGAGGAAAACGGTTTGGTCAGATAGTCGTCCGCGCCGCTGTCGAGTCCCGTCACACGGTCGTCAATTTCGCTTTTTGCCGTCAGAAGAAGCACGGGAACCGTGTTTTTCTCCTCCCGCAGCCGCCGCACCACCGACAGTCCGTCGAGCTTCGGCATCATGATATCCAGCACCGCACCGTCATATTCCCCGTTTTCCAGATACAGCAGCGCATCCTGGCCGTTATCCACCGCATCCACGGCGTACCGTTCATGCTCCAGCAGCGCTTTCAGCGCCTCCCGCAGCATTTTTTCGTCCTCTGCCAGCAACAGCCGCACAAAAACTCCCCCTTTTTCCTTTTATTTTACCGCATCTGCCTTAAATGTACTTAAAAAGGCGGCAAAATGCCGCCTTTTTAGACCGTCAATAAACCGTCATCTACATGAGGGTTTCCGGCTTTCGTGTTTTGCTCTGCAAATCTTAAAATTTTGAAAAAACTCGGAAATCAAAGATAATATCGCATTTTCACTTACTTCGCAGCTCGCGTCCTACCGTATCTATATACGCCGACGGACGCGAGCTGCTTGTCTCCGGCGCTTTCTTGACGTCTGACAGCATATCAAAAAACAAGTTTTTTGACACACTGAGGCGGCAAAATGCCGCCTTTTACGATTATTCGGCTTGTACCGTCGCCGAAGCGCTCTTTAACCCCTTGCTTTCCACCGTCACGCGCACTTCGCCCGGATGGTCGGCACGCACAACCGCCAGCGCGCGTCCGAGAAACGCATGGCAGACAAAGGACGGATAATCGTCCTCGTTGCACGGCGCACCGCTGAAAAATCCGAGCAGTTCGCCGCCTTCCGCATGACAGCTCATTTCGTTTTCCGCGTCTACGATCCGATCGCCGTCCTCATTGCAGATGGTGATGTCAAAATACGCCAGGTCGCGGTTGTCCGCTTTGAAAGTCGCCTGTTCGGGCTTGATTTCGATTTCCGACGCGGGTTTCACGGTATGCAGAGAAAATCTTCCGCACTCTTTTCCGCCCTTGAACGCCATTGCCGTCAAGGTTCCCTTTTCATACGGCACATCCACTGCCGCAATCGCCTGCTCGGGCTTTGCTGTTCCCACCGGGCGGTCGTTGAGGAAGAAATGAATTTCCTCCGCGTCGGTGTACACTTCGCACCGCACCGGTTTTCCGAGATAACGGTCATCAAACGTCCAGGTGTCCAGCACATCGTACCAATGCCACTCGGTACCGCTGAAGCCCTCGCCATAGTGTTCCGGATGCGTCGTGAAAATATGCGGTTCTTTGCCGCCGATCCAGATTGCTTCCCGATAGTATGCCTGCGGGCGACGGAAACCGCACAGATCCAGATCTCCCTGGAAGCAGGTGCGGTACGGATAGTCCGCCATATTGATACCGTCAATATGCCCGTCGCGCGCCCAGACCGAACGTCCGCAGCCCGCTTCTCCGAGGTTGTCGATAGCCGTCCAGGTGAAGTCGCCGATCACATAGGGGTGCGCCGTCACCTGCGCCCACGATTTGTAAAAATTCAGCGCATGCGTTTCCGAGCCCCAGATCACGCGCTCCGGAAAGCGCGCGTGGTCGGCTTCGTAGCGCTCAAACAAATAATTGTAGCCCACGATATCCAGCGGCGCCATATAGCCCGCCGTGCGGTCGGCAAACGCTTCCGCGGTCAGCTGATCCCAAGCCTTAGGCGCCCCGAGCACTTGATCCACATAGACCTTCGGCTCCAGCACCGTGGGTTCGGTTTGGCCCGGCTCCTGCACCGTGAGCAGCCCGCGCGTGCCAAATCCGCACACGCCCGAAGTCACCGGCCGGGTGGGGTCGTATTTGCG
>DLVP01000130.1:7661-7895 GCA_003445125.1 Oscillospiraceae bacterium
CACACCGCGCCGTCGGAGTTGCCGTCGCGCTCCACGATCTCGTTGCCGATGGAATAGGCGAGCACCGACGGATGGTTCCGGTCGCGCAGCACCATGTAGGCAATGTCGCGCGCCCACCAGTCGGCAAAGAACAGATGATAGTCGCAGCCGGTTTTCGCGTTGTTCCACATATCAAACGCTTCGTCCATCACGATCAGCCCCAGCCGGTCGCACGCCTCGAGCAGCGCGAGCGAC
>DLVP01000130.1:7938-8233 GCA_003445125.1 Oscillospiraceae bacterium
ACGCCGCCTTGCGCTCCTCGGCCGCCGGAAACGCCGCCGCGCCCAGCACGCCGTGGTCGTGGTGAATGCAGCCGCCGCGCAGCTTGATGGGTTCACCGTTGAGCCGCAGCCCGTCGGCCGCGTTCACGGTGAACACGCGGATGCCAAACGACAGCTCCGCTTCGTCGGTGCACACGCCGTCCGCTTCCACACGCGCGGTCAGCGTGTACAAATTCGGGTGCTCGGTGTCCCACAGCTTGGGCTGCGGCACCGCAAAGCGCAGCGCCGCCGGGGTTTTGCCGGCTTCCGCGTGCAG
>DLVP01000130.1:8248-8501 GCA_003445125.1 Oscillospiraceae bacterium
CGTGACCGTTTGCGTCAGCGCCTGCGCACGGTGCGCGTCGGCCAGCGTGACCGTGAGCGTCACATGGGCGGCGCGGTCGGCGGAGATCACGGCGTCCACCGCCACCTCGGCCAGCTCCGCATTCGCCGACACGGTGCGCACAAACAGGTCGCGCGGCTCAATGCGCACCGCGCCGCCCGTCCACAAAAACACGTCGCGATACAGTCCCGCGCCCGAATACCAGCGCGTGGAGGGCTGCATGTCGTTGGTGAGC
>DLVP01000130.1:8599-9129 GCA_003445125.1 Oscillospiraceae bacterium
GCCGTGCGGATGCAGCGCGACCCAGTCCTCGTTAAAAAAATATTCGGCACAGCAATAGGCGCCGTCAAAATCCAGGATCGCGTGGGGCGCGTCGATGGTTAAAAATTTCACGTATTCGCCGCGGCCGCCCACAAAAAAACCGTTGCCGGCGCCGCCGGGCGCATCGGGCATGCGCGGCGCGCCGATGGCATAATCGTGCGGCAGGTCAATTTTTTCCGGCTGCGCGCCGGGGCGCCGAAAGAACCAATCTTTGGATATGCAGATTTTTTTCACGGATACTCCTCCTTGTTCGGGTTGGTTTATTTTTTTCTCTTTTCCGTCTTGCCAAACACCCCGCGCCGCGCTATAATAATAGAAAAGCGCGCGGTTTTCAACGTTATTTTATCACACGCGCGCGGGGAAGTAAATGGAATATCTTCGCCAAACAATTGGAATATATTCCACGAAGGGAGAAAGTGCCATGCGCAACAATCTGCCGCCCGGCGACCGGCCGCTGCCGTTTCGGTTTCTCACCGTGGCGTCGTCGTTTC
>DLVP01000078.1 GCA_003445125.1 Oscillospiraceae bacterium
AAGTTTTTTGACAAGCTGAAATGCGCGCCGCGAATATTCGCGGCGCGCATTTTTCTGTCGGTGAAACCTGAAAAGCGTCTGTCGGACGGCTTCGCGAAACCTCCGTTTTTCGGTAGGAGGTCACACACGATATTGCTCATAAAACCTGATAAAATCGGGAAATGAGATGGGTTGACGGCGGGGACAAAATATGCTATGATTAAAAAGCTTCACAGATTCGCAAAACCGTGCGTTTTTCCGGATGTGTGTGTTTTGCGAAAACTTGCGCGAAAAGATGGGTATCCTGCGCGAAAGTGCGCAGTGAAAACCTTGAACACGGACGTGAATTTTTGTATCATGTAGAAGTAAAAAATCTTTGGAGGGATTTTATTATGAAAAAAGCACTTGCTCTTGTGTTGTCCTTGCTGATGCTGATGACAGCAGCGGCAATCCCGGCGGCTGCCGTGGACAACTACACCCCGAAAACCGTGTATCTCGTTGCCAATGCGGACGGTACCTGCTCTTTGCCGGACGGCTACGTGGTGTACATCGGAGACACGATTGTGGTTCCGAGAAAAGAAATGTCCTATGTCGGCGATTTTGTCAACAAAAACACCGGCGAAACCGAGAAGGACGCTGTGATTTTTGCAAACAGCTATAAGGTCTACAGAGACAAGTCCCCCGTTGCCAGCATCTGGTCGGACTCTTTTGAGCTCAACGAGAAGATCTGCGACAGCGCGAACGGCTGGAAGGAAGACGGTGCGACCATGGCGAAAGCCGGTACATACAGCCTGGTGCTGGAGCAGGGTCGCGACGGCGGATGGACCACCTATTATGACGGATTGAAAATTGACCTCATCACCTTTGAGGTTGTCGATCCCAAGACGGTGGATGAAATTGTCGTTCCGGGCACCGCTGTCGTAACCACCTCTTCTGAGACGGCTTCCACGACGGAGACTTCTTCCGAAACGGCTTCTGTGGCAGAAACCTCTTCTGCGGCAACTTCTTCCGAAGCGGTTTCCTCTCAGGCAACGTCCTCTGCAGCGGCTTCTTCCGAGGCAGCTTCCTCTGTGGCGACCACGGACAATGAACCGAAGAACGGCACGCCTTGGCTGTGGATCGTGATCGCGGTGGTCGCTGTGGCGGCAGTGGTCGTGATCGTCCTGACAACCAAAAAGAAGAAATAACTTTATACAAAGAGCAAAAAACACACCGCAACTGCGGTGTGTTTTTTGTGCTGTCGTCGGGAAAGGTTTGCGGAGATGGGGAATATTTTTTGCCGCAAAGGTTGAGAAATACAAAAAAATATGGTATACTGTACTGTAACTAACAGGAAAAAGGTGCAGTATGATTGTTTTGGGAATCGAGCCCGGCTATGCCATTGTCGGATGGGGTGTGGTTGACTATCAGAATACCCGATTCAGACCGTTGGCGTACGGCGCGATCACAACACCGGCGGATATGGAGTTTTCTGCACGGCTGGAGCGGATATACGACGAAATGTCGCTGATTCTCGCAAAGTATAAGCCGCAGGAAGCGTCGGTAGAGGAACTATTTTTCACCAACAATAAAACTACGGGAATCGGCGTCGGTCAGGCGAGAGGCGTAATTCTGCTTGCCTGCCGTAAAGCGGGAGTTCCGGTCAGCGAGTATACGCCGATGCAGGTGAAGCAGGCAGTGGTCGGATACGGAAAAGCGGAAAAAAAGCAGGTCATGGAAATGACAAAGGTGCTGTTGTCTTTGCCGTCGGTTCCGAAACCGGACGATACGGCGGATGCGTTGGCAATGGCGATCTGTCACGGACACTGTGCGGGATCGCTGTACAGTAAACTGATGAGAAGAGGGTGAGCATATGCTGTATAGTTTGCGCGGAAAGCTCCTGCAGAAGGATGCCGGCTGGTTTGCGGTGGAATGCGGGGGCGTGGGATATAAGTGCTTGGCGACAATGAACACTTTGTCGCGGCTTCCCGTAAGCGGTGTGGAAGTGTTTGTGTATACGCACCTGAATGTGCGGGAAGACGCGGTGGATTTGTTCGGATTTTACGAGATCGGAGAGGTCAACTGCTTTCGCCAGTTGATTTCCGTGTCGGGAATCGGACCGAAAGCCGCGTTGTCGATTCTGTCCGCGATGACGCCCGAGGCGTTTGCTTTGTGCGTGGCGGCAAACGATGTCAAGGCGTTGACGCGGGTGCCGGGAATCGGCAGCAAAACAGCCCAGCGCGTGATTCTGGAACTGAAAGACAAGGTCAAGGACAGCGACGTGGCGGAGGGCTTCAAAAAAGCGCCGACCGCCGTGGCAGTCGGCGGCAATGTGGGCGAAGCGGTCAGTGCTCTGGTGGTGCTGGGATATTCGCACGGCGAAGCGGTCGGCGCACTGTCAGGCAGTGATCCCGACGCATCGGTGGAAGAGCTGATCAAAATCGGACTGAAAAATCTGGCACGCATAAAGTAGGAGGAACGGCATGAGCGACAGGCAGGAAATGGACTTTGAAAACCGTATCGTTGCCGCGGAGTATACGCCGGAGGACTCAGATGCCGAAGTGTCTCTGCGCCCGAAAACAATGGACGAATATATCGGACAGGAGAAGGCAAAAGAAAACCTGAAGGTGTATATCGAAGCGGCAAAACAGCGCGGAGAGGCGTTGGATCACGTGCTTCTGTACGGACCTCCCGGACTCGGAAAAACCACGCTTGCGTGCATTATTGCCAATGAATTGAATGTCAATATCCGCATCACCTCCGGACCTGCCATCGAAAAGCCCGGAGATCTGGCGGCGCTGCTGACCAATCTCAGCCCGAACGATGTGCTGTTTATCGACGAGATTCACCGCTTGCCCCGCAGCGTGGAGGAAGTGCTGTATCCGGCGATGGAAGACTACGCCCTGGATATCATCATCGGGAAAGGA
Organism: Oscillospiraceae bacterium; assembly: GCA_003445125.1. Lineage (GTDB taxonomy): Bacteria > Bacillota > Clostridia > Oscillospirales > Ruminococcaceae > UBA11540. Next base: position 2,886 of record DLVP01000078.1, read on the forward strand.
CCGTCGGCACGCTCGATTCGTATTGATCTTCAACGGTTTACCCTGGTCGGTGCCACCACGAGGGCGGGACAGCTTTCGGCACCGCTTCGGGATCGATTCGGCGTGATTTCGCGGTTGGAACTGTATACGCAGGAACAGCTTTGCTCCATCATTGTGCGCAGTGCGTCGCTTCTGGGCATTGCCTGCGATGCGGGTGGCGCGAGAGAACTGGCAAAGCGCTCGCGGGGAACACCGCGTATTGCCAACCGTCTGCTGAAACGCGCCCGCGATTTTGCGCAGGTGATTGGCGACGGAACCATTACAAAGGAAATTGCCGCGACGGCGCTGGATCGGTTGGAAATTGACGAATTGGGGCTGGATTCGGTGGATCGGCGGATGCTAATGACAATCATCAGAAATTACGGCGGCGGTCCGGTCGGACTGGAAACGCTGGCGGCGGCAATCGGCGAAGAAGCGGTCACATTGGAGGATGTCTGTGAACCGTATTTGATGCAGATCGGCTTTCTCAACCGCACGCCGCGCGGCAGGTGCGTGACGTCGTTGGCATATGAGCATCTGGGGATTACGCCTGCAAACGGCGGGAACACCCAGCTTCAACTGTAAATGAATTTGAGGAGAGTTTTACGTATGGGAAGAATTTTCGGAACGGACGGCGCTCGCGGAGTTGCCAATTCGGAACTGACCTGTGAACTGGCAATGAGCATCGGACGTGCGTCCGCGTGCGTACTGGCAAAAGAGGCAAAGCATCGCCCGAAGGTGGTTATCGGACAGGATACGCGTATCTCGTCGGATATGCTGTGCAATGCGCTGACGGCGGGGCTTTTGTCCGTGGGTGCCGATGTGCTGATTCTCGGCACGGTGCCGACACCTGCCGTGGCGTATCTGGTCGGTGCGTACGGTGCCGATGCGGGCATCATGATTTCCGCATCGCACAATCCGGCGGAATATAACGGGATCAAGTTGTTTGACGGACACGGCTACAAGCTGCCGGATGCCTTGGAGGCGGAAATCGAGTCGCTGATTCTCGACGATTCAAGCGCGATTCCGGTGAAAATCGGCGGCGACCTGGGACGGGTAGAGACTTGCCAAACGGCAGTAAAGGACTATGCGGATCATGTGGCAAAAACCGTGGGAGATCTGGATCTTCGCGGGAAAAAGGTATTGTTTGACTGTGCCAACGGCAGTGCGTCCGCGACGGCAAGAACGCTGTTTTCGCGTTTCGGCGCACAGTGCGAGTTTATCTGCGACACGCCGGACGGCGTGAATATCAACCGCGACTGCGGATCGACGCATATCAAAAATCTCGCCAATATGGTGCGCTGCGGCGGCTTTGACATCGGTTTTGCGTTTGACGGCGATGCCGATCGCTGCCTGGCGGTGGATGCCGAGGGTGAATTGATTGACGGCGACAAAATCATTGCGATTTTTGCGAAATATCTGAAATCGGTCGGAAAACTGAAAAAGGATACTGCCGTGGTTACGGTAATGAGCAACATCGGCTTTAAGAAATTTGCGGCGGAAAACGGCGTCCATGTCGCTTCCACAAAGGTTGGCGACCGGTACGTGCTGGAAGAAATGCTCAAGGAAGGTTACAATATCGGCGGCGAACAGTCCGGTCATGTCATTTTCCTGGATTATGCGTCCACGGGCGACGGCGAACTGACGGCACTGTGGCTGCTGAATATTCTGGCGAAAACGGGCATGACGGCAAAAGAAGCCGCCTCGGTAATGGAAGTGTTCCCGCAGGTGATGGTCAATGTGCGGGTGGAAAACGAGAAAAAATCCGTGATCGATTCCGATGCAGACATTCGGAAGAAAATTGAACAGTGCGGGGAAACGCTCGGCGATTCCGGACGCGTCATGGTGCGTGCTTCGGGAACCGAACCCCTGATCCGCGTGATGCTGGAAGGACAGAATATCGAAGAAATTCGTGAGATGGCGGAGGAGATTGCCGCCATGATTAAGGAAAGAGTATGAGAATAGCAGACAAATGGCAGGACTATCGGATTCTGGACACCTCCGACGGCGAAAAACTGGAAAGCTGGAACGGGGTAACCTTGGTGCGCCCTGATCCGCAGGTGATCTGGAAAACGCCGAAAACCGATCCGAACTGGAAGCACCCTGCGGCACATTACCTGCGCTCTTCGTCCGGCGGCGGACACTGGGACAACGAACAGATTACGAAAAAAGAATGGACGGTCTCCTACGGAGACCTCACATTTTCCATCCGCCCGACCGGGTTCAAGCATACGGGACTTTTCCCGGAGCAGGCAGTAAATTGGGACTATATGCGTTCGCTGATCAAAGAAGCCGACCGTCCCGTCCGCGTGCTGAACCTGTTTGCCTATACCGGAGGAGCAACCGTCGCCTGTGCGGCGGCGGGAGCCGAGGTGTGCCATGTGGACGCGTCCAAGGGAATGGTGCAGTGGGCGAGAGACAATGCGCGCCTTTCGGGACTGGAAGATCGCCCGATCCGTTGGATTGTGGACGATTGCAAAAAATTTGTCGAGCGGGAAATCCGCCGCGGGAAAACCTATGACGGAATTATCATGGATCCTCCGTCTTACGGCAGAGGACCGTCGGGAGAAATGTGGCGGTTAGAGGACAATATCTACGATTTTGTTTCTCTTTGCACGCAGGTTCTCGGCGACCGACCGCTGTTCTTTCTGCTCAATTCCTATACGACGGGCTTGTCTCCGTCGGTGATGGCGTATTTGCTGTCAAGTACGGTTGGGCAGAAATTCAAAGCGCAGATCACGGCGGATGAAATCGGACTGCCGGTGGAAAACGCGTGCTTCCCTTTGCCGTGCGGGTCCACGGCGATTGCCACTTTCAAATAAGTTCGGAGGAATCGAATTGCAGGATACGATCATTTCCCTGCGCGATGTGTCGTTTGCGTATGACAGCGAGGAAAAACCGGGCGCTCCCGTGCTGGAGCACTTGTCGCTGGAAATCGGGCGCGGACAGTTCGTCGCGATTTTAGGACATAACGGGTGCGGAAAATCCACCCTGGCAAAGCTCTGCAATGCCATTTTGGTGCCGACCTCGGGAAAGGTGCTGGTGGACGGCATCGATACCGCGGACGAGTCGCGCCTTTTGGATATCCGCAGCCGCGTCGGCATGGTGTTTCAGAACCCGGATAATCAGATTGTGGCGACCGTGGTGGAGGAAGATGTGGCGTTCGCTTTGGAAAATCTGGGAGTCGAGCCGCAGGAAATCCGCCAACGGGTGGACGAAGCGCTGAAAGCCGTGGGAATGTACGAATACCGCGAACACGCGGCATACCGCCTTTCCGGCGGACAGAAACAGCGGGTGGCGATTGCGGGAACAATTGCCATGCGCCCGGCATGCATTGTGCTGGACGAGCCGACCGCGATGCTGGACCCGAAGGGCAGACGTGAAGTGCTGAAAACCGTGCGGGAACTGAATCAAAAGTGCGGGATTACCGTGCTGCTGATTACTCATTATATGGACGAAGCGGCGCAAGCCGACCGTGTGATCGTGATGAACGACGGCAATGTCCTGCTGGACGATGTGCCGCATAAAGTGTTTTGGAATGTCGGACTGATGAAAAAAATCGGACTGGACGTGCCGCAGGCGACCGAACTGATTTACGATCTGAAAGAGGGCGGCGCGCGCGTGGACGACTATGTGCTGACCACTGACGAGTGCGTGGAGCAGCTTGTGCGATTGTTGGAGAAAAAGGAGAAAGAAACAGCGTGTCGGTAATCAAGACAGAAGACCTGACGTTTGTATACGGGCAGGGAACGGCGTATGAAAAAGCCGCCGTAAAACAGGTGAATATTGAGATCGACCGCGGAGAATTCGTCGGGGTGATCGGTCATACCGGTTCCGGAAAATCCACGCTGATTCAGCATTTCAACGGACTTCTTAAGCCGACGTCGGGGCGCGTGTATATCGACGGCGAAGATTTGTGGGCGAACGAAAAGGAAATGCGCCGTATCCGGTTCAAGGTCGGGTTGGTGTTCCAGTATCCGGAGTATCAGC
>DLVP01000117.1:0-3256 GCA_003445125.1 Oscillospiraceae bacterium
TAACTTTTTGGGGTCACTTCACGATGCCGGCGCGGGCGTTTGTACTTTTATTTTCACTTCAGAATCCGATGATAGAAGCAAGCTTCGGGATGATTCGGATCGATTTTCTCCGCACGGCGGATGCAGTCCTCCGCTTCGGAATAATTCTCCGTTCCGTACAGGGCAAATGCCTTGAGCGTATATCCCGCCAAGCGATTTTGCTTGACGATATCCGTCTCGAACGGCATCGGACTGGGAGAACCGACGCCGTAATAGGTTCGGCGGTCCTCATTGTCCAACAGGTTCTGCGCCGTTTGCAGCATCTCCTCCAACACTGTCTGTGCTTCTTCCGTGCGGTTGAGTTTTTTCAGCGCCAATGCGCGGAAAAGCGAAATTTCCGACACCGCCGCTTTATACTCTGCCGCCTTCTCATACGCCGCGCGTTCCTTTTCGGGGTCACCGTCTTTGCCGTACAGCGTACCGAGCAGGTAATAAATATGCGCTTCCTGATTGAAAAACGTCTTGGCTTCGCCGTAGGACTTGGGCATTTCGGCTCCTTTGCGGCAAATTTCCTCTGCCTGTGCGACATCGCCGTGTTTTGCCGTTTCGTCGGCATACAGCACGTGCAGCCACGCGTGCAGCTTCGTCAGCTTACCTTCGCCGCCCTCATAAATATGGAAACGCTTATGCGCCGCCAGTTCAATGGCTTCCTTATATTTTCCGCGCAATGTCAGAAGCATCATTTTGTCAAGATAACAATCATCGCGCTCCCGCAAAAGCTCCGGATAACGGTCATACACCGCCAGTCGCGTCTCCGCCGACGCGTTGGTATTTTTCAGCAGCTGCTCATATTCCAGCAGCAGGCGCGGATCGAACGTCTGCGCCAAAAACAGATTTCCTTCCGTGAGGCTTCGCTTCATCTTCCTCCCTGCGACGGTGTGTTTATCATCGCCGCCGATTACCTTTAGCTTCGCGACACCGTGCGGCGGCTTAACGCTTCGGACAAGGCAGAGCTGCTCGGGCTTATAGCGCGCTGTCTCCCCGAAATCCGAACATAAAAATATTCAAAAAAATTAGACACTCCCCTGTTTGGTGAGTGTCTGATTTTTAAAAAGCGCCGTCGGAAAATTCCGACGGCGCTTGGCGTTTATTCCGAATTAAAGTTCTCCGCGGCTCTTGGCTTTCAGGTACGCATTGATGAAGCCGTCCAGATCGCCGTCCATGACCGCCGTGATATTTCCGACTTCAAAATTCGTGCGGTGATCCTTGACCATCGTATACGGCATAAACACGTACGACCGAATCTGCGATCCCCAGCCGATCTGCATCTGTTCGCCCTTGATATCGTCGATTTTGTCCAGATGCTCGCGTTCCTTGATCTCCACCAGTTTCGATTTCAGCATCTTCATCGCCACTTCGCGGTTCTGATGCTGGCTGCGCTCGTTCTGGCACGCCACCACGATTCCCGTCGGGATATGCGTGATACGGATGGCGGATTCCGTTTTATTGACGTGCTGTCCGCCCGCGCCGCTCGAACGGTAGGTGTCTACCTTCAGATCTTCTTCCTTGATCTCGACTTCCACGTCGTTATCAATCTCCGGCATGACTTCCAGCGACGCAAACGACGTCTGCCGTCTTCCCGACGCGTCAAACGGCGAGACACGCACCAGGCGATGCACGCCCGATTCCGACTTCAAAAATCCGTAGGCGTTCATGCCCTCAATCAGAATCGACGCGCTCTTGATTCCGGCTTCATCGCCCTCCAGATGGTCCAGCACCTTATACTTGAAATCGTGCCGTTCCGCCCAGCGGGTATACATCCGGTACAGCATCTGTGCCCAATCCTGCGCCTCCGTGCCGCCCGCGCCCGCGTGGAAGGTGAGAATGGCGTTGTTTTCGTCATACTCGCCCGACAGCAGTGTGGTCAGCTTCTGCGTCTCAAACTCGGTTTTGAAATGCTCTGCGGCGTGTTTGACCTCGTCCAGAAGCGACGCGTCGTTCTCTTCCTCGGCGATTTCGATTGTCGTGAGCACATCGTCGTACATCGTGGTCAGTTTCTTATACTCTTCTTCCTTGCTCTTCAATTCACGCAGGCGTTTGAGCACCTTCTGCGAATTGGCAAGATCGTCCCAGAAATCCGCCGCGCCGCTTTCCTCTTCCAGCTTCGCAATCTCGGCACGGTTTTTCTCCAGTCCGAGCGCTTCGGCCAGGTCGTCCAGCTGCGGTTTCATTCCGTTGAGTTCCAATCGGATTTCATCATATTCCAACATATCGTTCACCCTAAAATACAATATTCTTTTATAGTATACCATTTTTTGGGTGCGTTTGTAAAGAGCTGCAAAGAAAAAAATTTGTTTAGTTATTTTTTGGCAAAAATTCGTGCAGCCTATTGCTTTTTTTGTCATATTTGTTATAATAATCTTAGTTTTTTTGAGGAGGAACTGTTTTATGAAAAAATGCTTGTCTCTTTTTCTTATGTTTCTGCTGGTTTTGTCCGTCGCCGCGCCCGCATTCGCCGTCTCGCCCGACGAGCTGACCAAGCCGATCCTGTTCAAAGCCGCCAAGGGTACTCCGGTACTGGACGGTGAGATGGACGATCTGTACAAGGAATCCTCTCAGATTCTTGTCAAAACCGGCGGTCCGAACACGGAGCTTTCCGAAGGCTATGCCACCGGCACGGCGTACACGCTCTGGGACGACGGACACATTTACGTATACATTGAAGTTGCCGACAACACGCCCGGCTCTGCACCGACCGAGGATGTCGGCGGCTGGGAATGCGACAGCGTGGAAGTTTATGTAGACTACATCAACAACAAGACGGACAGCGACGCACTCAACGAAAACCCGGATGCCGCACAGATTCGCTTCAGCCGTTATGAAGCGTACAAAGAATGCGGTACCTCCGGCGGCGCGCATTCTTACATTGATCCTGCACTTAAGTACAAGGTCGTCAGCACTGCCGACAAGTACATCATCGAAGCAGCCATTCCCTGCAAAAACATCAGCAAGATCATCGGCTTTGCACTTCAGCTCAACGACGACATGAACGCCGATCTCAAGCGTGATGCCACCGTTTACATCCGCCCGGCACAGAACACTGCTTGGGGATACACTTCCGTGCTGGATTCTCTGGAGCTGATCGGCAGCACCGCCACAAACGGCAAAGAGGACGATTCCATTGAATATGACGAACCGGACATTCTGAAGGATGTCACCGTTCCCACGCAAAAGCCCGCAGAGGAGAGCAAGGCAGAAGAAAGCAAAGCGGAGGAAA
>DLVP01000117.1:3306-3570 GCA_003445125.1 Oscillospiraceae bacterium
AAGTAAGGCGGAAGAAAGCAAACCCGAAGAAAGCACGCCCGAAACAAGCACTCCTGAGGAAAGCACCGCCGAAGAAAGCAAAGCCGAAGAAGTAAGCATGGCACCTACCGCAGAAAAGCCGTCTTCTTCCGCGACCGTCTGGATCATCGTTTCCGCAGTGGTCATCGTTGCCGCCGTGGCAGTGATTCTGATTTTCGGAACCAAAAAGAAAAAATAAGTACATGAACGCCCGAAACGGCGCCGTCTTTTCAGACGGCGCCGTTT
>DLVP01000199.1 GCA_003445125.1 Oscillospiraceae bacterium
ACCGCGGTACCACCCAAATTGCACAAAAGTGCCTCTTGACGCAAGATAACGGTTGCAGACCGCTACGGTTTACCGCAGAGCTACGGGGCAGCCCCTGATTTTCGTTTTTGCAAGAAACTCTCAGCCGCGGTTTCTCTCTCTGGAGCGACAAAAATCAGTTAATCCCATCTACGCTTTTCACATATACACATATTATAACCTTTTTGTTTGAATCTGTCAACATTTTCCGAAAAATTATTCGTTGCAGTGACATTCTCCCTCTTCGCACCCGCAGGAGGGCTTGCCGACAAAAGGTGTCGGATCGATCCCCAAACGTGTGTAATAGTCGGAAATGGCGGCTTTGATTGCCTGTTCTGCCAAAACCGAGCAGTGAATTTTTACCGGCGGAAGTCCGTCAAGCGCTTCCACAACCGCTTTGTTTTTCAATTTCAGTGCATCCTCCACCGATGCGCCTTTAATCAGCTGAGTCGCCATGGAGCTGGTGGCAATCGCCGCACCGCAGCCGAAGGTCTTGAATTTTACGTCTTTAATAATACCGTCTTCGATTTTGAGATACATTCTCATGATATCGCCGCATTTGGCGTTGCCCACCTCACCGACGCCGTTGGCATCGGGAAGTTCACCGACGTTCTGCGGATTGGCAAAGTTTTCCATTACTTTCTCGGAATACAGCATATTCATTTCTCCTTTTCAGTTTTTGTCCCAAACAGGCGACATCGCACGCAGTCTTTCCACAATCTGCGGCAATTTTTCCATGATATAATCCACATCTTCCTGCGTGGTTTCCTCATTGATGGACAGCCTGAGCGAACCGTGCGCAATCTCATGCGGCAAGCCGATTGCCAGCAGCACGTGGCTGGGATCGAGAGAGCCGGAAGTACAGGCGGAACCGGAGGAAGCGCAGATACCGTTCATATCCAGCAGCAGAAGAAGCCCTTCCCCTTCAATTCCTTCAAAAGAGAAATTGACATTTCCGCATACACGCTTTTCCCGATCACCGTTCAGACGGCATTTCGGAATTTCAGAGGAGATACGGTCAATAAGCTGATCGCGCAATTTTTTGACCTTTTGAATCTTTTCCGGCAAATCGGCACAGGCGTCTTCAATAGCAGCGCCCATTCCGATAATGGAAGCGGTGTTTTCTGTGCCGGCACGTTTTCCGCGCTCCTGCGCACCGCCGAAAATCAGATTGTGAAGGGGAATTCCTTTACGGCAATACAATGCGCCGACGCCCTTCGGTGCATGAAATTTATGTCCGGACAGGGAGAGCAAATCAATGTTTTGATCCCGTACATCGATCGGAACATGTCCGACTGCCTGTACGGCATCGGTATGAAAGTAAATGTCTTTTGCTTTACACACAGCACCGATTTCTTTGATGGGCATAATGGTGCCGATTTCGTTATTGGCATACATAGCCGACACCAATGCGGTATCCTCACGAATGGCTTCAGACACCTGTTCGGCAGTAATCAACCCCTTTTCGTCCACAGGAAGATAGGTGACTTCAAATCCCTTTTCTTCCAGTGCCTGCATGGTGTGAAGCACCGCGTGATGCTCAAAATTTGTGGTGATGAGGTGTTTTTTTCCCTTTTTTGCCATCAATTCGGCAACAGAACGAATTGCCCAGTTGTCCGCTTCGGATCCGCCTGCCGTAAAATAAATTTCGTTGGGGTCGGCGTTTAATGCTTTGGCAACCTTCCCTCTTGCTTCCTCCAGCGCCACTTTTGCTTCCCGTCCGACGGAATAGATGCTGGAAGGATTTCCGTAATGGTCCTTCAGAAAAGGAATCATTTCATTCAGGACGTGTTCTGAAATCTTCGTTGTTGCCGCATTGTCGGCATAGACAAAGCGTTGTTTCATCGGATATCAACCTTTCTTTTTCAAGGGTTATTTGGCGTATTTTTGCGCTTCACTCACTGCCAATCGATCGCAGCGTTCGTTTTCGGGGTGTCCGGCATGACCTTTCACCCACAAAAAGTCCACTTCGTGCTTTGACAGCACGTGCAGCAGTCGATCCCACAAATCGGCATTCAGCGCCGGTTGATTTTTTGCCCGCATCCAGCCGTTTCGTTTCCATTTTTCCGCCCAGCCTTTGGTAATTCCGTTCACCACATACTGCGAGTCGGTGCAAACGGTGACCGAACAGCGGATTTTCAATGCCTCCAACCCGGTAATTACCCCCAGAAGCTCCATGCGGTTATTGGTCGTCGAAGCGTCTCCGCCGCTCAGTTCCTTTTCATTTCCCTGATATCGAAGGATCACACCGAACCCGCCGGGACCGGGATTTCCGGAGCAGGCACCATCGGTGAACATTTCAATATGTTTCAGCGTTTCTGCCATATTTTACTCCATTCTTCAAATTTAAAACATCGGAAAATATTGCCGATTGTAAAACCTGTCGAAATATGTTACAATTGTTTCCAGAAAAGTTTTGTTTGTTTCGTTTCGGACGGTACATACTAATCCTGAGCAGCCGAAACGGTTGTTTGCTCAAATAGAGCCATTGAAAGGAAAAAGTCATGAAAACAAAGGTTATTCTATCAATCTGTATTCTTATGGCGATGATCGGGTTTGCGGGATGTACGGCTTGCAGTAATATTGACGAATATTCCAGCAGCCAAACCTCTTCGGACATTGCCTCCAGTATCGGCGGCATGTCGTCTGCGGAAGCACCTTCCGATGTGATGCCCGACTCTTCGGACGCCGTCAGCAGTGATCTGTCCGAAAACAACAGCACGGAAAGCGCAGTTTCGGGAGAAGAATCCGCTTCTCCCACTGCGGCTTTGCCGCTAACCGATGTGGAGAAGCTGGATAACACCAGTGTGACCTGGGGTCCCGGAACTTTCTTCGACGACAAAAACCGTCCCACCGCCTGTGTGTCTTTACAGGAAAGCTACGGAAAATACAGCGCCTATTTTTTAGGTGCAGATACCAACAAAATTTACTTAACTTTTGATGAAGGCTATGAAAACGGCTATACGTCCCAAATATTGGATGTTTTGAAAGAAAAAAATGTACAAGCCGTGTTCTTTGTCACTATGCCCTACGCCAAATCTCAGCCCGAACTGATTCGCCGAATGATTGATGAGGGGCACATCGTCGGCAACCATTCCAACAAACACCCCGCCATGCCGACAGTATCGTTTGAACAGGCACAAAGCGAATACACAATTCTTCACGAATATATCCGTGAAAATTTCGATTACACCATGTTCCTGTTCCGTCCGCCGCAAGGGCTGTTCAGCGAACGCACACTGGCGCTCGGACAAACGCTCGGCTATTCCAACGTTCTTTGGAGCTTTGCCTACAACGACTGGAATCCCGAAAATCAACCCGATCCCGAAAAGGCGTTTGAAAAGATCACCTCAAGATTCCACAACGGTGAAATTATGCTTTTGCATGCCGTGTCGAAAACCAACACGGAAATCCTGGGACGAGTCATCGACAAGGCACGCGAAGAGGGCTTTGAATTTGCCTCGTTTGAGGAAAAATAATTACAGAACCATATGGGCAGGCAATCCGTTTTGTTTCGGAACAGAAACCTCTCCCTGAATCAGCGGGCGGAGATAGCGGATTGCCTGTTCTGTTACGCCGTTATGTGCGTCGTTCATCCACTCTGTCGGGAATTTGCGTTCCACATTGGCAACC
>DLVP01000187.1 GCA_003445125.1 Oscillospiraceae bacterium
TCAGTCGCTCCGCGACAGCTCCCTCCCGGAGGGAGCCTATGTTTGTGCCGGACTTTTCCCTTTGCGCCACAAATGGTTTTTGCAAAACTACGGATTTACATCGGCAAAAAATTTACAGAAAAATCAATACTTTTTTCTAAAAAAATGGTATACTATAATCAGAAATTTTTTCGGGAGGGACAACCATGGAAACAGCGGCACGAAAAAAACGGGCATTGGTGCTGGGCGGCGGCGGATCGCGCGGCGCCTATGAGATCGGCGTATGGCAGGCGCTCCGGGAAATGGACTGGCAGTTTGACATTGTCACGGGTACTTCGGTCGGCTCGATTAACGGCGCGATTTTTGCTACGGGAGAGTTCGATGTGGCCGTCGAGGTCTGGAAAAAGCTGGACAACAGCATGGTGTTCAACGTGGAGTTGGACGAAAGCGTGGACATGAAAACCAAAACGGCGCTGGTACTGAAGAAGCTCGCGGGCGATATGGTGAAAACCGGCGGCGGCGATGGAGCGCGGCTGCGGGAACTGCTCACGACGTACATCGATGAAGAAAAGGTGCGCAAATCGCCGGTAAACTACGGGCTTGCCACGGTGGATATCAGTGAAATGAAGCTGTGCGAGATGACCAAAGAAGAAATCCCCGAAGGAAAGCTGGTGGACTATATTCTGGCAAGCGCGTCGATTTTCCCGGCGGTGCGTCCGCAGAAAATCGACACGCAGACCTACGTGGACGGCGGGCTGTTTGAGCAGATGCCGATCGATCTTGCCATCCGTATGGGCGCAGAGGACATCATTGCCATCGAGCTGGACGGCACGGGACTGTTTCACAAAACCGCACCGGAGGGTGTGCGGGAGCGACTGTTGAAGCCAAAGTGGGATCTGGGAAGCGTGTTTGTGTTTGATACGGCACAGGTGGGCAGGAGTATGCGCTTCGGGTATCTGGACGGCATGAAGCTGTTCGGGGTATTCGACGGCGAGTACTATGCGTTCATCAAAAACACCTGGCTGCCGCTGTTCAAGGCGCGGCGCGCGAAGTTCAACAAGCTGTGCGACGCGTGCGCGGTGAATCCGACGGCGGGGTATCGCGGATTTTTGGAGAAAAAAGCGTCGGACAGTTTGAAAAATGCGCTGCGTCAGCGCGGGGTGAGCGGCACAAAGTACGAATCGGTGATGCTGTGCGCGGCGGAGCTTTGCGGTGAGATTTTCGGGCTGGATCCGACGGTGATTTACAGCGCCGAGCGCTTTACGGAGCGACTGGAGGAAAAGGTGATCGGATATTCCGTGGAAATCCGAAAAGTGCTGCGGCGGCAGAAAAACGGATTGCCGGAGATGCTCAAAATGCTGTCGCGCGAGTTGAGAACGGTGATTCTGGCGCGGCTGCTGACCAACAATCTCAACAGCGGCAAGCCGTATTCCTTCGCACCGATGGCAACGCTGATGCCGAACGAATTTCTGGCGGCGCTGTTTGTGGCAACGGTGATCAATAACGACGTGTACGCGGAAAAAGAGAACGCATTGCTTCAGGAATGCGGAGAATGAGAAAAGGCGGTAAAAACTTTTTTTACCGCCTTTTCTTAAATTTTTCACGCATCTTTCAGAGAAGAATTGACAGTATCGTGGAAAATATGGTAAAATCAAGAAAAAAGCAAATTGTGAAAGGTGACAATATGATTCAAACTTCTCCCATATACCCTCAAATCAAACAAGATTTTACCTATACCGTCCGCGTTCTTTCCGGTGAACAGGAGCTTTCGCTGCCGGTGTATAACGATATCCGCCATGCCAACCATTACAACAGCAATTCCATGAACGCCGAACGGGACAAACGCTTCTGTGCGTTTTCTTTTTCGGGCGAGGCGACGGTGGAAATCACGGTGCATACCGATTTTTCGTCGTTCGTGATTGCACCGTCCGACGATAAACCGGAGAGCCGGGTAGAAGGCAATGTCATCCGCGTGAAAATTGACAAACCGCGGCAGATCGTCCTGCGTCTGGATGATGACGACGACAGCACGCTGTCCGTGTTTGCGGACGCGCTTGAAACAGACATTCCCGACCCGAACGGGGAGCAAACGGTGCTGATCGATGCCGACAGCTACGAGCCGATCAACGGCGGGGACTACCCGTCCGGCACGCTGTTTTACGTCACGACCGGTTTTCACGACGTGCCGCGCCTGCTTCTGATGAGCAATCAGCAGCTGTATATTGCCCCCGGCGCGGTGCTGAATTCCCGCGTGCGCGTGGACGAATGTCAGGAAAATGTGAAAATTTTCGGGCGCGGAATCCTGCGGGATTACAACGACACCCGCGCCTTCAATTCCAACACCGACGAGCGGTTCTATTACCTCCTCACCCTCGGCAACAGCTGGGAAGAGGGAAAGATTTGCCGCAATGTGGAGGTCAAGGACATCATTCTGCTGGATCCGACCTCGTTTTCAATCGTATTCTTGGGCGCGCAGGACTGCCTGGCGGACAATGTAAAGGTGATTGCGGGCGAAATTTCCACGGACGGCTTTTCGTTCTGGGGAAACACAAAGCGGATCACGATCACAAATTCGTACCTGCACGTGGCTGACAACCTCTTTGTCTGCGGTGCGGGCGGAATGTGCGATGACATTTACTGCGAAAACTGTATGCTCGGCACGAGCATCAAGCTGTTTTTCCCGCAGGGGTTGATGGGAAAGAACAATGTGTTCAGAAATCTGCACGTGTTCCGTGCCACGATTTTCTATGAGGCAGTTGGCGGTTATACGGGACGGCTGTTTGCCGAAAATGTGTCGGCGATCGATTGCACGGACACGCTGTTTGTCAATACGGGAATGAGCATGAGCGGCATTGTCCCGCGCGAGTTTGAACTGAAAAACGTCACGCTTCCCGATACGCCCCGCAGCCGTCGGATCAATATCAACGCGAACAAAAGCGGCAAGGAAGTGGGCGGGTACACGTTCGGACTGCACAATGTGTATTATAACGATCGGAAGATTGAGACGGTACGCAGCGATTACGAGCTGACCTCCAATCTGTATCTGAAGGACGAGTCCACGGACGGGGCGCGGATCGACATCCGTTATACGGACGATTATTCCCCGGTTTTGCTCAATCGCACCAAGGCTTCGTATACGGCAATCAAGCTCTTTGTCGGACACCGTCCGCTGATGGCGCCGATTGCGCCGTATGAGAAGGACGGTGCGGTGAGAATCGACGGCGCGGCGGTGGCAGAAGCCTACGGCTTCGGCGTGTCGCAAAACGACGGTTTGCTGGCATTTTCGGATGAAAACACCTCCGTAACCGTTCATGTGGGCGAAGCGACGGCAGCGGTCAACGGCAAGTTTGTGTCCCTGTCCGCGTCGGCGGAGGAGATTGACGGACGGATGACGGTTCCGTTTGATTTCTTCGCTTCGGTGCTGGGCTTGGAGGCGCATTACGAATCTTACACCAAAAGCCTGCGCCTTGAAAATCTCTATCGCGCGGAAAATCTTCTTGCCGACGGCGATTTTGAGGATGTTCATTCTCTGCGTCATTGGACGACGCGGAATTTTACTTATGTCGTGAGAGCCGAAAAAGGGCATACGGGCAATTATTGTATGCAGTACAAAGGCACGACGAATTTCTCGGCGGGCAAAGGGCAGATGGGCGCGTATGCGTATGTGCTGGATGCGGTGCGGCAATACGGCGCGGGCGTTTACCGCGTGACCTTTTTTGCTAAGTCCGACTCGGAAAATCTGACCGACGCGACCGTCGGAGCGGGACTTTCCTGGCATTATAACGCCAATATTCTTCCGGAAAAAATGCAGCCGCTGACTGCGGAGTGGAAAAAATACACGTTTGATATTGA
The DNA here is from genome assembly GCA_003445125.1 of Oscillospiraceae bacterium. Lineage (GTDB taxonomy): Bacteria > Bacillota > Clostridia > Oscillospirales > Ruminococcaceae > UBA11540. The sequence continues at coordinate 3,832 of DLVP01000187.1, forward strand.
ATTGGAGGAAAATCTGTTGCTGCGCGCCAAGAAGATGGCAATGAGCGTGGTCTGCGAAAACTGCGACAGTGTGCTGATCGACGACGTGACGATGATCAAACTGCCGTAATCCCCGTATTGCACGCGCCGTAAGGCGCGTGCAATTTGTTTGTGCCGAAATTCCTTGCAATTGCCGAAAAGATATGGTAGACTGAAAATGTATACTGTAAAAGACGGGGAACGACAATGAAAAAATGGCATAAAATTTTGTCTTTGATACTGGCTGCCATGCTTTTTTTGCCGCTGTTGACGGCTTTGGCAATACAGGGAAATGCGCAGGGGACGGATACCATCGTGACCTATCCCGAATACCCCGAAAGAGTCGCCCGCGATTACCTCTATGAGGTTTCCGTTTCGCAGGGAGGCAATCGCTATCGATTGCCGGTGTATAACTACGAGCGGCACGCGAATCACTATTCGGGAAACGGCGTGAACTCCGAAATGGATCGGCGGTTCTGCGAATTTTCATTCTCGTCGGGAGTCGTGACGGTGGAAATCACGGTGCATGAGGACATGACTTCGTATATGGTCATGCCTTCGGAGAAATCGATCGCGTCCGCGAATACGGGCAATACGGTCACGTTCACGATCGACGAACCGGGACAGTACGTGTTCCGCATCAACGACGACGATTACTATAATCTTGCCATTTTTGCGGATGCGGCGGAAACCGACGTGCCGAACCCTTCGGCGGAGAATGTGGTCGTGTTTGACGAGGAAAACCCCGCGCCGAAAAGTATCCAGCAGCGGGCGGACTCGTCCGTGAACAGCCAAACGCATACCTATTCGTATGCGGAGGGCACGACCCGTTATGAAGAAGGCACCGTGCTGTACTTTGCGGCGGGCTGGCATGATGTGACTTCTCTGGGACTGGACAGCAACCAGCAGGTGTATCTCGCGCCGGGCGCGGTGCTTAATTCCAGAATCCAGGTCAACGCCGACGCGGAAAACGTGAAGATTTTCGGACGCGGTATGCTGCGCGACGGCAACGACACCCGCGCGTATAACTCCGACGGACTGTTCAACTATCTGCTGAATATCGGCTACGGCTGGAATCCGCTTTGCGCGGCAAAGAACGTCGAAGTGCGCGACATCAAGCTGCTCGACAGCAAGTCGTTCAACGTGGTGTTCAATGCGGCAAAGAATTGCACACTGGATAATATTAAAATCATTTCCAACGAAATTTCTACGGACGGTATTTCTTATTGGGGCAGTTCCTCGGAAATCACCGTAAAAAACAGCTATATCTACGTCTGCGACAACCTTTTTGTGATCGGTGCAGGCGGCATTGTGCATGATTTGACGGTGGAGAACTGCGTGCTGGGAACGTCGGTCGCCCTGTTTTTCCCGCAGGCGGGAATGTCCGGAGAAAACAACGTGTTTCGCAATCTTTCGGTGTTCCGTGCAAACGGCATAATTTACGAAGTGACGGGCGGCTATCAGGGCGGCACGGTCACGATCGAAAATATGTCGCTGGTCGATTGCGTGCCGCTGCGCGGCAGCAGCACGCCGACAGGTGATTTCTTCG